>JAQBNG010000038.1 GCA_028288675.1 Flavisolibacter sp.
TTTCCACCACCCGCTGTTAAAACATATTGAGGAATGGGAAAGTAACCATTTGCACCGATAGGGTTTGGCATTTTTCCTGCCGCCTGTAAATATTCATTCCATTTACCAAACCGCATCAGGTCTACACGCCTGAAGCCTTCAAGATAAAATTCCCATGCCCTCTCTTGTAAAATAGCATCTGCAAAAGCTTGTTTAGACGCGGTGCTGGCAGCCGGCAAATTTCCCACACCCGAACGGGTACGGACCTGGTTTACAAATCCTGCTGCTTCAGCAGTTGGGCCAGATTGCCCGTTGATCGCTTCTGCCAGCATTAGTAATACATCTGCCTGGCGAAGCAACGGAATATCATTTCCCTGGAAAGCACTTGCATCATCGTCAGGATATTTTGCTACAACCGGCCCTCTCATATTTGCCCTGCTTTTGGTTACCCCGGTTGCGTTTCCACTACTATTGACAGCCGCATAAGTTGCAATCAAAAGTTCCCTTCTTTTATCCAACGCATCAAACGAATCATAAAAGCGCCAGGTTGCTGTAATAGGCGCCGGGTTTTGATAGCCACCTTTCCTGGGACCCGTTGTTAACACACCAGGATAATCGGCAGGATAGATATAAAATTCCCATGCGTTGAAGTTGCCTTTAGGCTCATTGCCATCAGCAGTTGGGTCAACTGATACAGCCCAAATAGTTTCATTATTTTTTTCTGTCGCTGTTCTGAATAAATCTCTATAGTTAGCAATCAGGCTATAACCTAATGTCAAGATTTCCCTTCCGGCAGCTTCCGCTTTTTGATAGTCCTTTTCAAACAAATAAAGCCGCATTAAAACACCTAAAGCAAGGCCTTTATTAAAACGGCCATATTCGGCAGGGGACTTCACCAGGTTATCAGCGGCATATCTTAAATCCTCTGCAATTGCTGATACATATACCGCTCTTTCAGGGCGGGTAAGATCCGCTTCTGCAACGGTACCAATTTTTGTGGCATCAAGAATAACAGGCACAGGGCCATATAGAGTAAGTAAATAATACATCAGCCAGCCTCTTGCCATCCTGGCCTCAGCCACTAACTGTTTTTTCTTTACATCACTGATGGTTGACTTCTGAACATCATCTATAATTTTTGTGATACGGGTAATGAACCGTGTTTTTTGAAAGTGTGCATTGGTGCCCTGGTTCTTTAAGTATAAAAAATCAGCATTGCTTAACTGCGTCCAAAAAGACCCCCATTCAGGGAAGGAAGCAAACAAATCGGATGTAGCATCATTGATCTGGATGTTACTGTATTCCATACCATGAAACAGGTATTGAAAGTTAGGATCGGTATAGCCCCACTTAGAACCAAATGGTTTATACACCTCCAAAGCGTAAGTTTCAAATTCGCTTTCTGTTTGTGGAAAATTCACGGGCGACAAAACGCCGAATGATGTTCTATCAAGCCCTTTTTTGCAGCCCATACTTAGTACCAGAGAAGCAAGAGCCAGTATAAAAAAAATTCTTTTCATATAAGATGAGTTTAGTAATTAGAAATTGGCTCTGAGCCCTAAAGAAAATGTTCTGGCCATTGGATACGGCGCCGGTCCGCCAATGACACTTGCAACTGATACTTCCGGGTCAGTGATCTTGTAATTGGTAATAATAAATGGGTTCTGTGCATCTACATACAACCTTAAATTATTTACATACTTAGATAGCTTTCCTGAACTTAATGTATAGCCTAATGTGATGTTGCGGCAACGAACAAAGTCGGTGCTTCGCAACCCGATATCTGTACCAACCGGCAACCCTAATGCACCTTGGTTGTAGCCTACTCCGGGACGGACGCCGGTAGTGTTGGATGTGGTCCATATCTCATTTAATTGCCTGATACCACTTTGCAAACCGGTAAGAAAATCAAGGGCATTGCTCCAGGCTGCGGCAGGGCTGGTTGCAAGGCCACCAAACTGGCCATAAAACAATACTGATAGATCAAGGCCTTTATAACGGAAAGTATTACCAAAGCCTATTGTAAACTTCGGAGAAGGATCTATCCGGAACACGTCAAGCGTATCAAGTTTTTTATCGCCATTACGATCTACAAATATGGGTGAACCCGGAACTCTTGCATTTGCCGGTTGAGATTCAGGGATAGATTTAATTCCATCTAAAATCCCATTTGTTTTAAAAATATAGTAGGAGCTAACAAGGTCTCTTTGATCTTCCCATCCCCGTAAAAAGGTATTGGCAAAACGGTCTTCCCAACGCAGTGTAGTACGCGATACGTTAACGAGACTCGTCCATCCAAAATCGCCCCTTTTAATATTGTTAGTATTTATTCCTATCTCCCATCCCTGGCGAACCCGGTGACCGCTATTGATAGGTGCTGTAGAAATTTGAGAGAGTAAAGGCGTTGTAACGTTCGTGATCAAGCGAGTCAGATCATCGCGAAAGACATCTACGGAACCGGAAACCCTTTCGTTGAATAAACTGAAGTCAAGGCCTATATTTTTATTCAGTGTTTTTGGCCATTGCAGGTCAGGGTTATCTAACTGGGTAAGATAATAAGGAACATAGGCAACACCACCATTATTGAAGGTTACTACATTTGCGTCTGCACTGTAAGTGCCATAAGCTTGCGAACCGGCGCTACCGGTAAGCCCTATACTGGCTCTTAACTTCAACAGGTTAATGAACTTTGCCTTTTTTAAGAATGCTTCATTGGTTATTTTCCAGCCAATGGAAGCACTGGGGAAAGCAGCATATTTATTTTGTGGGAAGAACTGGCTATAACCATCGTAGCGGAATGATAAAACCACAACATACCGGTCAAAGAAATCAAAAGAACCCCTGGTAAAATATGAACGCAACTTTGTTTCGCCCCTGCTTGAAGTAACAGTTTGAGAACTAAGTGATGAGGAACCAAGATTATCGGTTCCTATAGCATCCAGCATATCTGCTCCGGTTGCTGAAAAACCAAAGCTGTTTGTGGGATACTCACCTATGCCAACTACCGCATCTACGTTTACAATATTTTTCAGTCGTTGCCTGTAAGATACAGTAGCTTCTAAAGTTTGATTTTGTCTTTTAGAAGTAGATACCGCCCCTCTTGACCTGTTTAGCTGATCGAAAAAAGTTGTGGAAGGAATAAAGAAATTACGGTCAGCATTTTCCGTGTTATTGCCATAAAGCAACTTAGCTGTAAGAATTCTTGGGATGATTTTAAAGTCGGCTGAAAAGTTGGCAAACAAGCTGGTGTTGTTGGTTTGATCCTGGATATTTAATAACGAAAGAGGGTTACCAATCGTACGAAACTGTGTGAATTTCCCGGTAACAGGCTCATATACCGGTAAATTTGAGGGATAGGCTAAAGCAGCCTGCAATGCGCCGAAACCTTGCTGGCCTACACCACCACTTTGTCCTCCTGCCTGTGAGTTGAGGTAATCGTTTCTACCATAATTAATATTCGTGCTCAGCGATAGAAAACTGGCAAGGTTAAAGGTCAGGTTCATACGGCCTGTATATCTTTTTAACCCTGAATTTTGCACCGTACCCTGCTGGTTAAAAAAGCCACCGGAGAAATAATAATTTACTTTATCAGTAGCCCCGCTAATGCTGACATTGTGGTTATCAATGCTACCATCTTTTAAAACATAACTCAACCAATCAGTTCCAGCCCCTGCATTCCTGATCTGGTCGTCGGTATAAGGCTTTATTGTAGGGCTGCTATAATAGTTGGTAAGGTTAACGGGTATTGCGCCAAACGGGGCCATTTTATTATCCACTAAATACTTATCCAGCGTTAACTGGTTATAATAGCGCATATAATCAGTAGCATTGAGCGGTTCAAAGTAGCTCATGTTTTTAACAGTAGAGCGGCTGCCATCATAGCTTACGCTTACTTTATTACCCCTTCCTTTTTTTGTAGTGATGATCATTACTCCGTTTTCGGCATTAACGCCATAAATAGAAGCACTTGCATCTTTCAAAAATTCAATGGACTCTATATCGTTTGGATTAATACCCGCAAAACCGCCCCTGCTTACATTGGCGTTCATTGTCCGGTTACCACTCCCGGGCTCTAACCCGGAGAAAGGCATGATCACTCCATCAACCACTACCAATGGGTTGCCCCGGCCACGAATGGATACACTTATAGCACCACCGGGTTCTGCACTATTTTGAATGGCTTGCGTACCGGCGGCCCGGCCAAAAATGAGCTGGGTAACTGAGTTATTGGCTGCCTGCGGAACATTCTTGGGATCTATTTTAGAGATGGCAGTTGTCAGGTTTTTTCTTGAGGTACTACCATATCCTATAACCACCACTTCATCCATGCTGGAAGGATTGGTGTTCAGAACAATGTTCAGATTTGTCTCATCGCTTACTTTGGCTTCTTTTCTTTCAAAGCCAACAGAGCTTAGTTGGAGCACATCGCCGGTGGAAGCCGTAATGGAAAATTCGCCATTGTTGTTTGTAGTGGTAGTAGCCTGCGGCTTATTTTTTACACTAATTGTAACGCCGGCTAATGGTTGGTTACCAGCATCTGTAATTTTTCCGGTGATAACTTTTTGTTGCGTGAAGCCTGAAAGAAAGACCAGGCAGGCGAGAGAGGAAAGAACAGCTCGAAGCAATCGTTTTTTCATTTTCATCTTTGCAGTTTAAGGAGTGAAATAGATTACTAATCCAAAATTCCCATAGAGTTTTACCCGTTATGGAACACTGCTAAGAAGGCAGCAAGCAATCTTGAATCAGGCAGGGTTAAAATTAAATCAGGTAGGTAGCAAGCACTAGTTGAATTGTTCATTTTTTTAGTTCTGATGTTCACAGTTTTGGCTATTTAACCCTAACCAGCCTGTTTTCTCTTACTTTAGTGATCTACTTATATAACCCTTATAAAAATTGCTGCTACCGAGATGCATCTCCTAAAAACCAGGTTTCTTCTTTTATTATTAATGCTGCAAATCGCCAGTGTTTGTTTTGCACAGGCACCTAACCTGCGCTTTAAACATATTTCCAATGAACAGGGACTTTCTAACAGTACCATTGAAACCATCTTCCAGGACAGCCGTGGCTTTATGTGGTTTGGGACCCGCGATGGTTTGAACCGGTTTGACGGCTACCAAATGGTTGTTTACAGATATAGTGCTACTGATTCCACCAGCATCAGCGATAACTACATTCATTGCATTTATGAAGATCTTGATGGAGCACTATGGATTGGCACCGGTAACGGTTTAAATAAGCTGAACCCAAACACAAATGCTTTTACCCGGTATAAACACAACCCTAAAAATGAGAATAGCCTAAGCAACAACCTGGTAACAGGCATCTACCAGGATAAGAGAAAAAACCTTTGGATAGGAACCTGGGGCGGTCTGAATTTGTTTAAACCCTCGAATAGCAGCTTTGTACATTTTTCTTACAAGGAGACGCAAAGCGTCGGGGGCAATCAACTTAATTGCATGTTTGAAGACTCAAAAGGCAGGTTATGGCTGGGTGCGGAAAATGGCCTTCATTTTTTTGACCCGGTAAAGCAAGCGTTACAAACCTACCAAAACCCGCAGGGTAACAACAATGGAGCGGCCTATTCCGTAAGAGCTATACAAGAAGACAGCAAAGGAAATTTATGGATAGGCACAGAGGATAATGGACTTTTATCATTGCCGGCTTATGATAAAACATTTAAATCATACCGGCATATTGAAAAAGACCCTTCCAGTTTGGGAAGCGACCTGGTGCGCAGCATCTTAGTTGATAAGAAAGGAAACCTGTGGGTAGGCGGCATCAATGCCGGTCTTAATTTGTTTCGCCCTGAAACCAATTCTTTTTTTCGTTTTCAAAATGAGCCTGAAAATTCCGCAAGCCTTTCGCAACGTACCGTATCGGCGCTTTTTGAGGACAAACAGGGAAACCTCTGGATAGGCACTCATCGTGGTGGTATTAATTTGTACACACCTAACCGGCAAAAATTTGGCTTATATCGCCAGGAAGCAAAAACCAATAGCCTGAGCTATAACGATGTAAAGTGTTTTTTTGAGGACAGCCAGGGCAAAATATGGATAGGTACCGACGGTGGCGGTCTTAATCAATTTGATCCTTATACCAATCAATTTAAACATTACCGCTACGATCCTTTTAATTCTCGAAGCATTGGCTCCGATGCAATACTAAATGTAACAGAGGATAGTCAGGGCAATTTGTGGGTAAGCACCTGGGGCGGAGGATTGAATCTTTTAAACAGGAAAACAGGAACCTTCACCCGCTTTTTAAATAACCCTGCCAATAGCAGTTCCATCAGTTCTAATTTTGTTCAGCAGGTGTTTGAAGATGATCAGAAAAATATTTGGGTAGCCACTTATTACGGTGGCCTTAATCTATTAGATCGTAATACAAAAACATTTAGCCGGGTAGAAAGTGACGCAAAGCATTTGACGCATGTGACCGGTAATAATTTTGTTTCAATTTGCCAGGATAAAAAAGGAAATCTTTGGTTTGGTACAGACGATGGTGGATTAAATTGCCTGGAACGAACTACCGGAGATTTTCTCCATTATTTTTCTACAGGAGAAAAGATGCCTGACTTACGGGTTCTTTTTATCGACAACAAACAGAGGCTGTGGGTGGGACAAAACGGCCTTTACCTTTTTGATGCGCCGAAAAGAACATTTTCGCTTTATACAGATAAGGCAAGCTTGTCTACTGAATTCATTAAAGGGATAACCGAAGATGAGAAAGGAAAATTTTGGATAGCGACATCTAACGGGCTAACCCGGTTTCACCCTGAAACGTATGCGTTCAAAAAATATAATACTGCAGATGGATTGCAGGGTTTGGAGTTTGAAGCCAATGCTTACCTTAAAACAAAAAACGGCCAGCTATTTTTTGGCGGCGTCAATGGCTTTAATGCATTCTACCCAAAAGATATTGAAGCAAACAAATTCATTCCACCTGTTTACATTACAGACTTCCAAATCTTTAATCAAAAGATTGTTCCCGGCAACAGCGGTTCCCTGTTACGATATGACATCAGCGCTACTACAGAAATTAAACTTTCTTACACACAATCCACCTTTTCTTTTGGTTTTGCAGCGCTGAACTACACAACGTCAGAAAACAACCAGTATGCCTATAGGTTAAAAGGGTTGGATAAAGACTGGAACTACGTGGGCAATGAGCATAAAGCCACCTACAACAACCTGGCTCCCGGTACTTACTTTTTCGAGGTTAAGGCCTCTAATAATGATGGGATCTGGAATGAAGAACCAAAGTCAATTAAGATTATTATCACGCCCCCTTTTTGGAACACCTGGTGGTTTATTACACTTCTTGTTTTATTAATTGGTTCCGCGGCTTTTGTTTTTATATTTTTTAAACGCAGGTATGAACTGCAAAAATTGGAAGAAAGAAAGCGGGATGAAATTCACCAGGTACAACTGCAATTTTTTACCAATATCTCGCATGAATTCCGCACACCCCTTTCATTGATATTAGGCCCGCTTGAAAAATTACAAAAAGAGGATTCAAATACAACATTCAGGCACTATTACCATACAATGCACCGGAATGCCACCCGGCTTGTAGGACTTATTAATGAACTGATGGATTTTAGAAAGGTAGAATCCGGCGCTTTGAAATTAAAAGTAATGCCTGGTAACCTGGATTTGTTCCTGCACGAGATTGCAGAAGAATTTAAAAGCCTCGCTGAAGAGAAGGACATCAATTTTTCCGTTATGCTCGTAAACGATTTTCCCCAGCTTTGGTTTGATCGGCAGGTGCTTGAAAAAATCGTTATTAACCTTATCAGTAATTCTTTTAAATACTCAGCTCCGGGTGGCACCATCTCAATTAGAGCAGCTAAAAATTTACAACAGTTAACGCCGTCTTTCGCTAATGAACTTATTTTAAAAAATGAATACACAGCCAAGGATTACGTTTTTATACAGATAGCGGATAATGGCATTGGTATCTCTAAAGAATCTATTAAACATCTATTTGAACGCTACTATAAAATCACCGAATCTCACCTGGGTTCCGGTGTTGGGCTTGCGTTTGTAAAAAGCTTAACACTGTTACATAAAGGAGATATATATGTTTTTAGCGAACGGCATAAAGGAACAGAAATCATTATTGGCCTGCCTGTTAGTAAAGATGATTACTCAACAGATGAAAAGTGGTTTCAAAACGGCAATGACAGTATTGTGAATATAGAAAGTATGGACTATAAATACGAGCACCACTTACTTTCTGTAAATGAAGATATCCAGGTGTCCTCTGTGGAAAGTTTTTCAAAGAAAAAACTTATTTTGATAGTAGATGACAATGAGGAATTGCGGCTTTTTTTAAGGGACAGTTTAGATACGCAGTATCAAATACTGGAAGCTGCCGACGGGCACGCCGGGTTATTAATAGCAAAAGAAAACTTTCCCGATTTAATTATCAGTGATGTAATGATGCCGGGTATGAATGGAATTGAATTTTGCAAACACATAAAAGAAGACCAGGAAACCAGCGACATTCCTTTCATTATGCTTACAGCAAAAGAGGCATTAGAATCTAAAATAGAAGGTGTTGACTCAGGAGCGGATTTCTATTTTTCAAAACCCCTCAGTATGAACCTATTGACGCTTACCATCAGAAATATTTTTGAGCAGCGGCAAAAATTGAAAGATCATTATTTTAAAGACCATCAAATAGAAACAAAAGCAAAAGTTCATTCTATAAAAGATAAAGAGTTCGTTGATCAGTTACTTTCTATAATAGAAGACCAGCTTAACAATCCTGAATTGGACGTAGAGTTTATCTGTAAGAAAATTGGCATGAGCCGCACCAAATTGTACCAGAAAATTAAATATATCACAGGGCAATCCATTGGAGATTTCGTTCGCACTTTTCGTCTGAAAAAGGCCATGGAAATTATGACAAAGGAAGATGTACTCCTCACAGAAGTCATGTACCGGGTTGGCATGCAAACCCAATCTTATTTTACCAAGGCTTTTAAGAAAGAATTCGGTAAAACCCCCACCCAGTTTTTACAGGAATTGAAAAAGTAAGCCATAATATTTAATGGTGCCTCCTCGATCTGAATTGAATACTTCTTAAGTGATTTCGAATCTTAAAATTCAACTCTGATAGGTTTTCAATAGCTAACGATGATAGCTGGTGCAAAAGTTCTCTACCCTTTACTTAAAACTAAAGTAGAATTACTGCTGACAAATTTGCAGTCCTCAACCAATGGGTAAGACGTAACGATATAAAGCACTTATTTATAGCTGTTAAGTTTTTTTTCTGGTGTTATCGAACCTATGCAGGCCTGCGAGCATAGGCTTATCGTATACAAACCTCTCGCACCAACACAGTACTTGACTACCTGTTAGTTATTACATCTGTTTACACAATCCCGAGTGCCGAACCGAAAGCAAACAAAGCAACTTTGACCATTAGAGCTAAAAATATGACTGTAAGGATAAATGCCTAAGCATCGTAACGTCTAAATTTACCTACCTAATAGTTCGAAGGGCTATTATTAGGAAATCTCAAAATTGCTAAATATATGACACAACGACTGCGGCTATTATGCCTGCAACTTATTGCTACTACTTTTTCCTTTGTGGATTTCTTTCAAAAAAAAATAATTACCGGTAGTGTCTTTTACGATGCTGTCACGATCGATAGGCAGGGTCAAATCTATCAAACTACTTTGGCTACTGGTAATATTATAAGCCTGTCAGGAAGACTGGTAAAATTACCCTACCTGGATTCGCTCGGTTTTGCAACCAGACAAGGTGTTCTCTTTACAGCTATTTAATCTGCCGTTTGCTGCTGTTGTCGGCAATGCATTGTGTACCTATAAACCTATAACGGATTTACTGATGAAGTATTAAAATGAATTTGTTTGATTTCATGCTTCATAACTTTTGAGATTTCTAAAATAATAAATTATGCGAATAGCTTTTCGGTTGCTGGCTTTAATTATGGCACTTTTTACAGGTAATTTACTTAAAGCACAGAAAAATTCAGTAAGTAAAAACCTTGTCTATGTTGATAAGCAGGGCCTATTACGATTTACCTCGGACAATAAAGAAGCGGCTTTTTTTGGCGTGAATTATACAATCCCCTTTGCCCATGCTTACAGAGCTCATAAAGCACTTAATGTTGATATTGAGAAAGCCATTCAACAAGATGTGTATCATATAGCCAGGCTTGGACTGGATGCGTTCCGTGTACATGTTTGGGATACGGAGATTTCAGATTCTTTGGGGAACCTTATAGAAAATGATCACTTAAAACTTTTTGATTTTTTGCTGGCTGAACTAAAGAAAAGAAAGATCAAAACAATCATTACCCCAATTGCCTTTTGGGGTAATGGGTATCCTGAAAGAGACGAAAGAACTCCCGGATTTTCAAGAGTGTTTGGAAGAGGAAAGCTTACTACAAATGATACTGCTATAAAAGCCCAGGAAAATTATATGGTGCAATTCTTTAAGCACGTCAATCCATATACTAAACTCAGCTATGTAAATGATCCTGATGTAATAGCTGTTGAATTAAATAACGAACCCAGCCATAGCGGGCCGCCAGCCGGGGTTACCACTTATATTAACCGGTTAGCAGCTGCAGTACGTAGTGTAGGTTTTACAAAACCGCTGTATTATAATATTGCACAATCGCCTTTTTATGCAGCTGCAGTTGCAAAGGCAAATATTGATGGAGTAAGTTTTCAATGGTATCCGACGGGGCTGGTAGCCAACCAGGAAGTAAAAGGAAATTTTTTACCCAATGTTGACCACTATCGTATTCCGTTTGATACCATACCTGAGTATTTGACGAAATCAAGAATGGTGTATGAATTTGATGCAGCCGATGTGCTGCAGTCCAATATTTATCCTGCCACTGCAAGAAGTTTTAAAGAAGCAGGTTTTCAATGGGTTACTCAATTTGCTTATGATCCAATGGCGATGGCCAATGTAAATACCGAATACCAGACACACTATTTAAATCTTGCTTACACACCTTCCAAAGCAATCAGTATGTTAATTGCTTCAGAAGTATTTCATCAATTACCCAGATTAAAAAACTATGGCAACTACCCCGCAGATAGTGTGTTTGGTGCATTCAGGGTAAGCTATAGAAATGACCTGAGTGAGATGAATACCGAACAGAAATTTTATTATTCCAATACAACACAAACAAACCCGGTTAATAGTGCAAAGCTTACAAGTATTGCTGGTGTAGGAACTTCGGCAATCATTAAGTATGATGGATCCGGCGCCTATTTTTTAGACAAAGTAGAAGACGGCGTATGGCGGTTAGAGGTAATGCCTGATGCAATTCATATACGGGATCCTTTTGAAAGAGCGTCGCCAAAAAAAGAAGTAACCCGTATTCAGTGGCTGGCTAATCCAATGCAGATCATGTTACCCGACCTGGGAGAAGGTTTTGGTATTAAAGCGTTGAATGAGGGCAACACAAATTCAGTTTCCGTTTCTTCCACTACTTTTCAAATTCAACCCGGCACTTACTTAGTTACAAGGGTTGGGAAAGGCATATCTCACGGTAAAAACAGTATTGGAGTTATTGGTTTAAAAGAATATGTAGCACCAAAATCTTTAGTTACAGAAATGTTTTTGCGTCATGAGCCTTTTGCAGAAGTTTCTGCAGGCAAATCATTCCTTGTTACTGCAACTGTAGTTGGGATTGATACCGGCCGGGTCACTTTGCAAATAAGCAAATTGGGTGGGGGCGGACCCGGCGGCGGGTTTAGAAATATCCCGATGGTTAGAAAAACAGCATCAACTTATACAGCCGAAGTGCCTGCCGATTTTGTAAACCCTGGTTTATTAAGCTATAAAATTTTGCTGCAAAAAGGAGGGGAGTATGCATTGTTTCCCGGGAATTTCAAAGGCAATCCGCAGGCATGGGATGTTTTTTCAAATGAAACCTGGAAAACGTTTGTAGCTCCTGAAAACGGCCGGTTAGAAATTTACAATCCTACAACAGATCGTACAGCCCGTATTTATCCGGGAAACAGAAGAGGATTTCAATCTGCGTTTATTACTGCAGAAAAACCAGGACAATTAATTCTAAGACTGGCAGCTACTGAGCTTTCAGGCGATCATATAATTGGATTGCAACATTTTTTTGCTGATAAATTGGCGGGAAGAAAAGCGGAAGCTGCATCTTTTGATCAACTAATTATAAGGGCACGAACAGCAGAAGCCCAACCCATAATGGCAAAAGTAATTTTAACCAATGCCGATGCAATTTCAGTATCTGCTACTATTACTCTTACCAATACTTTACAGGACATTGAAGTGCCGTTAAATAATCTTATGTCAGACTCTATGCTACTCATGCCCAGGCCGTATCCCGGTTTTCAGCCTTTGAAGTTTGGGGCAACCAGGGCTATAAACAGCTCATTCAAATTATCTGAAATTGAAAAAATAGAAATTACTATTGGCTCTGATGTTTTGCCGGCAGCATATAAGAAGCCTTATAGTATGGAAGTTGAATCAATATGGATTCAAAAGAGAAAGTAATTTTCGAAGCCTGGTTTAAATAAATTTACTATGCAAGCATATCGTGCCTACCTGTTTATCATTGCCGTCTTATTTAGCTTCTCTTTTTGCTATGGGCAAACATCCTTTCGAAAAAAAACAAATATTGATGATAACTGGAAATTTCGGTTTGGCCATGCCGCTAATCCTGAAAAAGATTTTAATTATAGTATTGCCACCATTTTTTCTAAATCAGGAGGATCGGCCAGAACAGCGGCCGATGCAAGGTTCAACGACAGTGCGTGGACAACATTAAATCTTCCGCACGACTGGGCGGTTGAATTGCCTTTTGCCAACGTTGATAATTTTGATGTGGAGAGCCATGGTTATAAACCTGTTGGTGGTTTATTTCCGGCAACCAGTATTGGCTGGTATCGTAAACATTTTACTGTAGCAAGTGCAGATTCAGGCCAGCGTTTTCAAATTCAATTCGATGGAATTTTTCGGGATGCCAATATCTGGATCAATGGATTTTATCTTGGCAATAATAAAAGCGGGTATATCGGCGCTTCTTATGATGTAACTGATTTTGTAAGATTTGATAAAGACAATGTAATTGTTGTACGGGCAGATGCTAGTCAATACGAAGGTTGGTTTTATGAAGGCGCCGGCATCTATCGTCATGTTTGGTTGAATCAGTACGATAATTTGCATATACCCGATGGAGGTCTTTTTACGTATGCGGAAGTCCAAAATAAGGCTGCAAGCGTCACCATTGAAACGACTGTTGAAAACCAAAATTTTTCCGGGGCGAATTGCACTGTGTATTCATATATAACTGATCGTAATGGAAAACAAATAGCACAGACAAAAGAACAGCCGCTTGCTTTATCCGTAAATGGTAAAGGGATAGTGAAACAAAAAATTACTGTCAATAATCCAAGGCTTTGGTCATTAGACGACCCTTATCTATACAGAGTTATTTCAGTTGTAAAATCGGGTGGTAAAGTTGTAGATATTGCAAAAGATAAATTTGGTATCAGAACGTTACGCTTCGATGCTAAAGAAGGGTTTTTTCTTAATGGAAAACATGTAAAGATTTATGGCACTAACAATCATCAGGATCATGCCGGTGTAGGAAGTGCATTGCCTGATTATTTACAATATTACCGTGTTCGTCTTTTAAAGAATATGGGAGCGAATGCATATCGAACCAGCCATAATCCGCCAACGCCAGAATTATTAGAAGCATGCGACAGCCTGGGCATGCTGGTAATGGATGAAACCCGGTTACTAAGCAGCAGTGCAGAGTACATGGATCAATTTGAGCGCATGATCCTGCGTGACAGAAATCATCCATCCATATTTATGTGGTCAATAGGAAATGAAGAAGGCTGGGTACATACTACCAGCAATGGCAAACGCATCGCACAAACATTACTGGCAAAGCAAAAAGAATTAGATCCCAGCCGTACGTCCACATATGCCGCTGATCTTGCCAATGTTTTTCCAGGGGTAAATGAAGTAATTCCTATCAGAGGATTTAATTACCGCCAGTTTGCCGTAGCAGATTATCATCGTGATCATCCCGGTCAACCAATCCTTGGAACAGAAATGGGCAGTACGGTTACAACAAGAGGTGTCTATACAAAGGACAGCATCAGAGCATATTTACCCGATCAGGATATTACTGCGCCCTGGTGGGCCAGCACTGCCGAAACATGGTGGAAGCTGGCTGGTGAAAATCCTTATTGGATGGGTGGCTTTGTATGGACCGGCTTTGATTATCGTGGTGAGCCTACTCCGTATAAATGGCCGAATATCAATTCACATTTTGGCATTATGGATGTGTGCGGTTTCCCAAAAAATATTTACTACTACTATCAAAGCTGGTGGACAGATAAAGATGTATTGCACATTTCCCCGCACTGGAACTGGAAGGATAAAAGAAATCAACCCATTGACGTATGGGTAAATACCAATGCCGATAATGTTGAATTGTTTTTGAATGGAAAAAGCCTGGGCAAAAAAGATATGCCCCGCAACAGTCATTTGCAATGGGCCGTAAATTATCAGCCTGGTGTATTAGAAGCAGTAGCCTATAAAAAGGGAAAAAAGTTAACTGCAAAAGTTGAAACAACCGGTACTCCAACCGAGGTGGTAATGACTCCTTATAAAACCACAATGCTGGCCGACGGTAAAGATGTAAGTGTTATTAATCTAAGTGTTGTTGATCAGCAGGGCCGGGAAGTTCCTGACGCCAATAATATGATCCAGTTTGTTATTTCAGGACCGGGAAAAATAATCGGCGTGGGCAACGGGGATCCCAGCAGCCATGAACCTGATAAATGTACTGATGGTGCCTGGCAAAGAAGTTTATTCAATGGTAAAGCGCAGGTGCTCGTTCAATCAACGGGGGCTGTTGGCATTATCAAGTTTGAAGCGAAAGCTGCAGGCCTATTCACAGGATCAACAGATATCATCACTGTTTCTCCCGGCAGTGTTTCTACTGTGAGTATTGATAAAAATTATGAATTAAAGGGTGAGGCAGCCAAACCCCGTGAAGCAACAAAAATGGTTGGCGCCGATATTTCATTTTTACCGCAACTGGAAGATAGAGGAGTAAAATTTTCAGATAAAGGTGTACAGAAAGATGCTATTGAAATTCTGAAAGATCATGGGTTCAACTATGTAAGGTTGCGGATATTCAACGACCCTGCAAGAGACAGTGGCGGCTATTCTCCAAAAAGGGGATTCTGTGACCTGGCGCATACAAAGCAAATGGCAAAAAGAGTAAAAGCGGCGGGGATGAAGCTCCTGCTTGATTTTCATTATAGCGATACATGGGCCGATCCCGGTAAACAATATAAACCTGCTGCATGGAAGAATTTATCATTTACAGATTTAAAGAAGGCGCTGTACGATTATACAAAACAAGTAATGCAGGAACTGGAAGACCAGGGTACTACACCTGATATGGTGCAGGTAGGCAACGAGATCAATCATGGAATGGTTTGGCCCGAAGGAAGTGTAAACAATGTAGATAGCATGACGCAATTGATTGCTGCAGGTATTGCTGCTGTGAAAGCAGTAGATCCCGCCGTCGTTATAATGATCCATGTTGCATTAGGCGGACAAAATGATGAAACAGTATTTTTCATGGATCAGATGATGGCAAGAAAAGTATCGTTTGATGTGATGGGTCTTTCTTATTACCCCAAATGGCATGGCACACTGGATGATCTCAGGGATAATATGAATGACCTTTTAAGAAGATATAATAAGGACATTATTGTGGTAGAATATTCTGCTAAGAAGCAGGAAGTAAATAAGCTTGCATTTGAACTACCCGGTGGTAAGGGGAAAGGGGCTTGTATCTGGGAGCCATTGAGTACATGGGAAAAAGTTTTTGACTCCGATGGTAAATCAAATGATCTTATCAAGGTGTATGACGAGATCAGTAAAAGTTTTATTACAACAGATTAATAAGTACTGGACTAAACAATTTATTAAAGCATCCAATCACTAAAGGACTAGTGAAATATGTTTTAATCAAAGCCCTATCTAACATTTTGCGATATTATTTACTACAAATCAACATGCAATTTTGATGTAAGTAAAGTAGAAAGTATTCAGTTTTCTATTGGTGCCGTAATACCTGGAAGTACTCTTGAATAAAAAGATGGGATCACTATTGAAAGTGCAATTGCAACAGGCATTAATAAAAAACTACAGAAACCATCATTTTATAAAGTTTGGCCATGAGAAAATCAAGCATCCTGTTAGTTACTGTTTTTTTTATACAGGCATTCAACTTTTGTTATGCAGCACCTCCCGGTAATCGTCAAAGATTATTAATGGACGCTGGCTGGAAGTTTTCACAAACTGATACTGCCGGCGCAGACAAAGCTTCATTCAATGATAGTAAATGGAGAGCACTCAACCTTCCACATGACTGGAGCATAGAAAGTGAGTTCAAACAAGATGCGCCAACCGGAGGCGGAGGCGGTTACCTTCCAACAGGTATTGGCTGGTATCGTAAACATTTTGTTTTACCAAGATCTGTTTTGAAGAAGAATGTTTGGATTGAATTTGATGGTGTGTACCAGAACAGCGATGTATGGATTAATGGGCGGCATTTGGGTCATTATCCCAATGGTTACATGAGTTTTTATTATGACCTTACTCCATATATAAAATCAGGTGAAAATGTAATTACGGTTCGGGTTGACAATTCTTTACAACCAAATACCCGCTGGTATTCGGGTTCCGGAATTTACCGGCATGTATGGCTCAACATAGCTGACCCGGTACATGTGGCGCAATGGGGCACTTATATTACTACGCCTGTCGCTGATTCTACATCCGCTACTGTTGTGATAAAAACTAAAATTGAAAATAACAATCAAGCATCTAAAGATGCCGTGTTACGTTCAATAATATTAGATGCAAACGGCAATGAAGTGGGTAGCATTGAAACGCCGGTTTCAATCCAGGGAAAGAATAATTCTGAACTGGAACAGAAGATCGCGGTTACCTCACCATCACTTTGGTCTGTGGAAACTCCTGTTATGTATAGTTTACGTTCTGTTATTGTTGATAGAGGAAAGGTAGTTGATGAAGTAAGCCTGGCATTTGGTATAAGAGATGTTAAGTACGATGCAAACAAAGGATTTTTACTGAACGGAAAACGGGTGAAGATGAATGGCGTTTGCCTTCACCATGATGCAGGAAGTGTTGGAGCTGCTGTGCCCGAATCTATGTGGGTGCGCCGCCTGCAGGTATTAAAAGAAATGGGTTGCAATGCTATCAGGACATCGCATAACCCAATGGCGCCGGAATTTTTAGAGCTATGCGATCGCATGGGTTTCCTGGTGCAAGACGAAATTTTTGATGTATGGGTAGGTGGTAAAGTAAAATATGATTACTCCAATTATTTTAAACAATGGTCACAGCATGACCTTGTAAATTTTATTCGTCGTGATCGCAATCATCCTTCAGTAGTAATGTGGAGTGCAGGAAATGAAATTGGTGAGCAAAGTTCTGAAGGCGGACATGAGATACTCCGGCCATTGATAGAAACGTTTCACAAAGAAGATCCGACACGACCTGTAACAACAGGTAACGATCATATTGCTGCTGATGGCAGATCAGCCAAACTGGTATTCCTGAATATGCTTGATATTGTAGGTTACAACTATGTAGACCGCTGGCATGAAAGAAGGGAAACTTTTTTTACTACCGATAAGATAGCACACCCGGAATGGAAGATGGTAGGTACAGAAAATGTTTCTATATCAGGCGTTCGGGGCAATTATTATGGCGGTGGTTTCGGGGCCGTTGATTCGTCTGTAATACGACCGGCAAATATGTCAAGTGTTGTTCGTGCCGAGCAACTTTGGAAATATGTAGCAAGCCACGATTATGTGATCGGTGATTTCATGTGGACGGGTATTGATTATCTCGGCGAAGCAAGATGGCCGAATAAAAATGCAAGTTCCGGCGTAATTGATCTGTGCGGGTTTCCTAAAGATGCTTACTATTTCTATCAAAGCCAATGGACGTCTAAACCAATGATCCATCTTTTCCCTCACTGGAACTGGAAAGGAAAAGAAGGCAAGGTGATACAAGTGATGGCTTATACCAATTGTGATACGGTTGAACTTTTTGTAAATGGAAAATCATTTGGCGCAAAGTCTGTACAGTTTCCGAGACCGGGCAATTCCGGTGCATGGAACAGGTACGATGTTCCGCCTGTAAGTATAACTACCGGTGATTTGCATTTGATCTGGGATGTGCCTTATGCGGCAGGAACCTTAAAAGCAGTTGGAAGAAAAGGAAATAAGGTAGTGGTGGAGGAAGAAATAAAAACCACAGGAATGCCTGCTGCTATCCGTTTATCAGTTGATAAAAATACTATCAATGCTGAACCAGGTGATGTGGCTCATTTAAAAGTAGAAGTAGTGGATGCAAATGGGTTAGCTGTGCCAGATGCAAATAATCCAATCCGGTTAACCGTAGAAGGTGCAGGTAATCTTATTGGTTTTGATAATGGCAATCCACGGGATTCTGCTTCTATGAAAAGTAGCCAGCGAAAATTATTCAATGGGTTAGCGCTTGCAGTCATTCAATCTAATAACAAGCCGGGGGCCGTTCGTGTGCAGGCTGCTTCGCCTGGAATTAAAGAAGCATCATTGGAAATTACTACACAAAAATTAAACTCACCTGTTGCTACAATCGAAAGTTTAAAAAAATAAATGTAGCAGAGCAATAAACAAGTAGCATGAAAGCAAAGATTTTAATTATACTGGGCATAGTGGTTGGTGGAGTTTTGTTGAATGCGTTTAAGCCTTCAGATGATCTTCATGCGGAATTGGTATTGGATGCAAAAGCAATGCTTGGCGAAGGTTCTATATGGCATCCAAGAGAAAATAAGCTGTATTGGGTGGATATTGAAGGCAAGGCCTTACATATTTATGATCCTGTTTCAAATGAAGACAATGTATTTCCCGTGGGTGCAAGGATCGGCACAGTGGTTCCTGTGCAAAGTGGAGGAGCATTGGTTGCTCTTCAAAATGGTATTTATAAAATAGACATAAAAACAGGAAAGTTGACTTATGTAAATAACCCTTCACCGGATACGACAAACCTTCGCTTCAATGATGGTAAATGTGATCCCGCCGGCAGGTTTTGGGTGGGAACATTAGCGCTTGACTCACGAAGAAGAGGAGCGTGTCTTTACAGGATAGATAAAGACAAAAGCATTCATACAATACTCGACAGCGTCAGCATCTCCAACGGAATTGTTTGGACAGCGGATAAAAAAACAATGTATTATAATGATACACCAACCGGTACCATACAGGCGTTTGATTATAATGATACTACCGGGGCTATATGCAACCGTAGAATAGCGATGCGTATTCCAAGAGGCGGGGGTGGCCCTGATGGAATGACGATAGATGCGGATGGAAATCTCTGGGTAGCGCTTTGGGGTTCAGGAACCGTTGGCAAGTACAACCCAATTACCGGAGAATTACTGCAAAAAGTAATAGTGCCTGCGCCCAATGTTTCTTCCTGTGCATTTGGGGGTAAAAATTTAGAAACACTTTATATCACAACTGCCCGTGCATGGGTTAACGAAGCTAAACTGAAAGAGTTTCCATTAAGCGGCGGATTGTTCTCGGTAAAGCCGGGCGTACGCGGCGTACCTGCCGAATTTTATAAAGGAAAATTATAACCTGCAAATTATGTTGAAACGTTTTTTATCTACAGTGGTTTTTGTTTCGGTATTGTTTAATGGGTACTCACAACAAAAGCAAGCATTCAATACCGCCTGGGAATTTGTTAAGGATATTGATACTATTTTCTCCGGTAATTTATTGGTTAAAAAAAGCACGGTAAAATGGAAAGTGGTGTCGTTACCCCATACGGCTAGTATCGAACCTATTGAAAAAGTAGCGCAGCACTGGCAGGGCATTTGTTTTTACAGGAAATTTTTTTCTGTTCCTGCTTCTTATAAAGGAAAGCATATTGCAATACAGTTTGATGCTGCCATGCAGGAAGCAGATGTTTACCTGAATGGCGTGCACATGTTTAATCACAAAGGCGGATACCTGCCTTTTTATATTGATGTTTCGGACAAAATAAAACCGGGTTCTGAAAATAGTATCGTGGTAAGATTAGATAACAGGGACAATCCGCTTATACCACCCGGCAAGCCATTGAAAACACTTGATTTTAATTATTACAGTGGTATTTACAGAAATGCATGGTTGATTGTAAAAGATAAATTGCACATTTCGGATGCTATAGCTGCAAACAAAATAGCCGGTGGAGGCGTATTTATTCACTATAAAAATGTAAGTAACAAATCTGCTGAATTGATTGCCCGGACTGATGTACAAAATGATTTTGCTGTTGCAAACAATGTGCAGGTTAGAATACTATTGAAAGATAAATCGGGAAAGGTAGTCGCTCGGTCATTATCAAAAAATGAAGCTGTTGATAAGGGTGGGTCAAAAACATTTGATCAAAATCTTTTGATCCTTAATCCAAAGTTATGGTCGCCGGAAACTCCTTATCTCTACCAGCTTTCAGTTGAACTATTACAGAATGAAAAGGTAATAGACAAAGAAATAGTGAAGACAGGGGTAAAGAATATTCGTCTGCAAGGCGGCTCACTTTATCTTAATGGAAAGAAAACAAAGATCAGAGGCACTAACCGCCACCAGGAATATCCTTATTTAGGAAATGCTGTATCGGATAATGCGCAATACCGGGATGCCTGGAAAATAAAAGAAGCCGGATTTAATTTCGTTCGGCCTTCTCACTATCCACAGTCGCCTTCTTTTTTAGATGCCTGCGATGAACTGGGTATCATGGTTATGGATGCTATTCCCGGATGGCAATTTGTGGGGAATGAAACTTTTCAGAATAATAGTTTCCAGGATATCCGTGATATGATACGGAGGGACCGTAACCATTCTTCTATTATATTATGGGAGGCATCATTGAATGAGTCTGGCATGCGAAAAGAATACATGGAAAAAGCACATGCTATTGTTCATGAAGAATTGCCCTTTCCCGGCATCTATTCTGCTGGTTGGAGAAATACTGTGTTTGATGTATTCCTGCCAGCACGGCAACATGGCAAAGCGCCTGATTACTGGAAAAAATATAATAAAGAAATGCCGTTGCTGGTGGCTGAATATGGCGATTGGGAATATTATGCACAAAATGCAGGCCTTAATCAAACGGCGTACAAGGATATGAAGGCTGAAGAAAGAACTTCCAGGCAATTACGGGGTTGGGGTGAAAAACGTTTATTGCAGCAGGCTTTGAACTACCAGGAAGCCCACAATGACAATTTATATGGAGCTGACTTAGGTGATGCTAACTGGCTGATGTTTGATTATAACCGGGGATATGCAGATGATATAGAATCTTCGGGCATTATGGATATGGTGCGATTGCCCAAGTTTGCATTTTATTTTTATCAAAGCCAGGTGGACCCAATAATAAATAGTACATCTCCATTTAATAAGCCCATGTTATTTATTGCTAATTATTGGCAACCAGGATCGGATACGTTAGTAAAAATTTATAGTAATTGCGATGAAGTGGAACTTATTTTAAATAGTAAATCACTGGGCAAACAAACGCCGGACAAAGATGTGTATTCAACTAATTTAAAACATCCTCCTTTTACTTTTAATTTGAAAACATTTACTCCCGGGACATTAACGGCTATTGGTTATATCAACAATAAAAAGATTGTCCAGCATATACGTAAGACACCTGGTGCTCCATCTAAGATCAGTCTTCGTGTTGATTACAGTAATAAGGACTTAAAAGCAGGACAAAATGATATAATATTTGTGTATGCCGATATAACAGACCATACTGGAACTGTTATATATAACGCTAATAATAAAGTAGAATTTAAAGTAAGTGGCGATGCAGAAATAATTGGTCAAAATCCAAGAGCAGCCGAAGCAGGAACAGCAGCTATTCTTTTAAGAGGGGGAGCAAATGCCGGGCAGATAAAAATATCAGCTGCCACGAAAGGTGTTAAAGGTGCTGAAAAAATTATCTCTTCAAAATGAATAAGGTTTGAGGCCAAAGAGTAGACAGGATTGAATAGAGTAAAAGTTATCGCTACAAACTAAATTCAATAAGTGAACTATTACATAAAAGACTGAACTAAAATCGGAGATTTTAGAAAAACTCCGAGATTTTCCCTCTACTGATTATGTTAGTATCACAGTTAAAAACCAAAGTTAAGCCTCCCCTGTAACCTCCTAAATAAATGAAAAAGCCTTGATAGTGTTTACTATCAAGGCTTTTTCATTTATCTGTAATCTCGCTGGGACTTGAACTTTATAATATAAGTACCCCAGAAATAACTAGTTATAAATACCGCAGTAATTCAGCTGAACATACAGTGAACTACTCACAGTTTTGCTCGTTTTGGCTCACTTAAATAGCTACATCAAAACTAAGAGTTTGATAATGGTTAAACTATATTGATTCAAATACCTATTATGGTATGTGGTTCGACTCCGCTATCCTCCACCTTAGCGGACAACTCTATGTTTTTGAAGGGTTGTCCGTTTTTGTTTCCCCTGTAACCTTTGTCTGTAGCGGTTATCAGAAGAACAGCTTCATTGATTTTAGTCGTTCGACATTTTTTTTGCAATCGAGAGCTTTCTCGAAAAATCGAACTTAATACTTCTCGCTTAATGTGTACAAAGCTTGCACTATAAAAGGCAGGCAGGTTTTGTAGCGGTGGATCCCTTTCTTTAAGGCTTGGTCAAAGGCAGTTCCATCGCTGCTATTGTCACTTAGTTCACTTCTAAGTTTGGAGAGCTCCGTTGTAAACCTTGCTTTGCTTCTGCTGGTCGTGGGAAGTTTTATTCTAACCCGACTACAATGGTGCGATGAAAGCCAAGGCATTCACTACTTTGTAAAGCCTATCACAGCGTTAACAAAAAAGAAAAAGCTACCAGTGTTTTCATTAGCCTTTCTGCTGAAGAAAAGATTCAAGATGAAAACGGAAACTGGAAAGATGTGATCATTGATTTTGATTAACAACAGTAAGTAGGAGGCATGATGCTGCGAACGCTGGCCAAGCCAACAATCCCAATCTTGAGGCGTGACAAATTCTTGTGTTTTACTTCCCCAGGCATAGATGGACCTGAGTTGTTTGCCTTTGTCAAAAGAAGGTGGAACCAAACGGTCGTTATAGGTAATGGATAGCTTCTTTCTAATTACCCGAACGCGATGGTATTTTCTTTTTTCGGCGCCATCCTTCTGCCATAATCTTGCGCTTCAGGCTCCGTCAATCCCCAACGTTAGTCCTGACAGTGGCAGGCATGTTATATACATAATAGTTGAGACAATGTTATCTCCGCTACTATCATGACTCATTCCTTGTCAACCAGCAGTCGGGTGCGAATTCAGAAAGGCAATACTTTCTATTCTCTCCCTGGCTAATTTTGATAACGCTTTCCAGATATTCTGGCATCTTCCATAAAGCGGCAATTAATCCCATTAAGCTATTGAATCCTGATTGCTAAATGGCTTTACTAAAAACGGGTTTGCTGCCGATGGCACTATTCAGGTAAAGGTCAAACGCACTGCATACAACCCGGATAAAATAATGTCCTTGTGCTTTTAATTTTACACCCGATTCATCCCACTCTACCAGGCCAGCTTCAGCTAATTCTTCCAGCTTTGGAAAAGTATAGGTTCGTAATACTGGTAAATCTTCTTCTTTAAATGTTGTAGTTCCTTTGCAGCTAATGTCAAGAATATATTTTTTGAAGGCGATGTCCACTTCGCTTAAAACATACCCCTTTTTTACAGCCAGGTTACCATGTAATACAGCCGCATAATAATCGTGCAGCGTCTTTTCGTTTTGTGCAAAGGCATTGCCTGTATCAGAAATGCTTGATACGCCAAGCCCTAATAACAAACCGCTATTTTGTGTGGTATAGCCCATAAAGTTGCGGTGCAACTTGCCAGCTTCTTTTGCTTTATACAATTCATCATGGGGCAAGGCAAAATGGTCCATTCCTATATCGGCATAACCAGCTTTTGCCAGCAACTCTTTTCCTTCCAGGTAAAGCTGAACCTTTGTTTCTGCATCCGGCAGATCATCTTCATCAAACAGGCGTTGTGCTTTGCTTATCCAGGGTACATGTGCATAACTGTAAAAAGCAATGCGGTCAGGCCGTAGTTCTATTACTTCTTTGATGGTTCGTTCAATGCTTTCCAGTGTTTGCAAAGGCAGGCCGTAAATAAGATCATAGTTAACCGACATGAAGCCTGTTTCCCTGGCCATATCGGTAGCATGTTGTACATTTTCAATCGGCTGTATCCTGTTGATCACCCTTTGTACTTCAGGATCATTATCCTGCACGCCATAGCTGATTCTTCTGAAGCCCAGGATGTAAAGCATCTTGAGATGTTCTGCCGTAGTATTATTAGGGTGTCCTTCAATGCTGAATTCGTGATGGGGATGAATGATGCTTGATTTAAGTATAAAATCCAGCAGGCGTTTTAAATTTTTAGGTGAAAAAAAAGTAGGTGTGCCTCCACCCAAATGCAGCTCACGAATGACAGGCGTTTGCTTCATCAGTTGGCGATAGAGAGTCCATTCTTTTTCAATCGCCTTGAGGTATTCCTCTTCCACCGAATGGTTGGTGGTGATTTTTTTATTGCAGCCACAATAAGTACACAGGGATTCGCAAAACGGGAGGTGTATATAAAGACTGATGCCATTGATATGATTCTGCTCTGCAAATTTTTGTGTGAAAATGCTTTTCCATTCGGTCACTTCCAGTTTATCATTCCAGAAAGGGACCGTGGGGTAACTGGTGTAGCGTGGCAAAGGCTGGTTGTACTTCCGTACCAACAAGGGATTAACCGCTTCAGTTTGCATCATGGATCAAAAATAAATTTTTGTTGCAGGGTATATATGATATTGGTTAGAAAGGGGAAAGAGATTTGTCAGGTTCAAACGTTGAGTGAAACTGCTTAGCTTTTAGGTTCAGATAGAAATCATGCGTCCTTTTGACATCCATCAACTTTATTGAAAGAAGTTCCATCAATCTTTCAAACCGTAAACTTTTCACTTCAACAGAACAAACTTTGAAACAAAAATCAATCATCACTGTTTTCGTCTTAGGCATTGCACTGCTTTCAGCTTTATCAGCCTCCATAGGAATATTTTCAGCTGAAGGCGGAGGCCCTTACCGGTTTAGGTCCGTCCGTGGGAAAGAAGTAATGATCTATGGGAAAGGCATCTACAGACACATGTCGGCAGAAGTGGCACCACAAGGGATAGCACAGGATTATGTTACTCTTTTTTTGGGGATTCCGCTTCTTCTTGTTTCTCTTTTTATGGCACGTCGAGGTTCGCTTAGGGGCCGGTTCCTTTTGACCGGAGTAGTGGGATATTTTCTCGTGACCTATCTTTTTTACCTGGTGATGGGTATGTACAATGATTTGTTCTTAGCTTATGTTGTATTGTTAGCACTTTCATTTTATACTTTTCTTTTACTCTTTCAATCATTTAATACAAAACATCTTTTCAGTTGTTTCAACGAAAACACTCCTGTAAAATTTGCCGGCGGATTTCTTGTTTTCAACGCAGTTAGTATTGCTTTTCTTTGGCTGAGCATTGTTGTGCCACCACTGCTTGATGGAACTGTTGTACCTGTTCAGACTGAGCATTACACCACGCTTATTGTACAAGGCATAGATCTCGCTATTCTTTTACCAGGGTCTTTTATTTCAGGTGTTTTGTTTTACCGGAAAAGAAATTCAGGGTATCTATGGGCACCTGTATATTTTGTTTTCTTATCCCTTTTAATGACGGCACTTACAGCTAAAGTTGCAGCGATGGCAATGCTTGGATACGCAGTTATTCCTGCCATTTATATTATTCCAACCTTTAACCTTGCTTCCATTCTGGGCACCATATTGATCTTAAAAAAGATAAGAGACGAGTCTATAAATATTCCTCAAAAAGGCGTTTATGATGAGCCAGTCCTTACAAAATAAATTGCGCATAACAACTGAGTTCTATTGTTGGTGACAGCTGTTAATGCCCTGGCTGCAGGTTATTGTTTTATGGTTGAACCTTCAGGGGAAGGCCTGGGCATTAAGACTGACCATTTAAAACACTCACCATTCACAAGCTTCTTTATTCCGGGTATTGTTTTATTTATTGCGAATGGGGTCTTAAGCATATTCACGGCTATCATTGCCATCAAGGAAAAGAAAACATTATCCGTTGCTTCTTTCATTCCAGGGATGTATTCTTCTTGGCTGGATCGTTATTCAATTATTGATGTTGCAGGCCTTTCATCCGTTGCAGCTGATGATGGGTGCAATTGGAAGTTGTTTGATTATTGTGGGGATGGTGATAAAGGAAGTATAAATCGTTCTGCTTGCCTGCGTGGCGCCATCTATGGGAGCGTAGCTCTGTTGTAATACTTCTGCTTTCTTCAGCCGCATTTCAATAGCGTTGAGCAGCTTGATGTCGTCAAAAGGTTTGGTTACATAATCATCGGCGCCCATCTCCATTCCTTTTCTAAGATCGCCGCGTTCTGTTTTAGCAGTTATAAAAATGAAGGGAATGTTTTGGGTATCCGTATTTTTTCGTTTTATCTCCACTATTATTTAATAGAGTAGTGGAAATGCTTTTAATAAAATTGGCCTTGTCCTCTTTCAATAGATTGGCGATAGTTGTTTGCGAAAGCAAGCCTTTTAATTGCCCTTTGATTTCAGTCATCCCGCAATGCAAGGGACATGGCGCCGCTTCATTACACTCCTGCAACCGTAACGAACAGGCCTTAAATGTTTCCAAGCCATCCGTAATTTCCAGCAACCTCAATAAAGGGAGCTTCAATGTTTGGTTGCCTAGCGTAAAGCCACCGGCCGGTCCTTTTGCTGATAAAAGCACGCCTTCCTTTACCATCCGTTTTAAAATCTTTCCCATGAAATGCCTTGGCACAACTAAGTTCTTCGCAATTTCGTCGGTCCGCACAAAGCGTTTATCGCCTTGTAGTAAAGCGATGTACAACACACCTCGCACAGCATAGCCAAAAGATTTTGAAAACATCATAAATAACACAAGTATCCGCCGTCAAATGTATTTTCCATCTCTTCCTTCAAACATGACTTTTGTCAGTTAGCTTAGTGATGCTTGTTAGAAATTGACTGAAGAGAAGAGGGCAATTTGACCCGATATGAGTTCGGGTAGAAATTTACAGCCGTTTATTTATTTCATCCCCTAATTACACTAGCATGAAATATTGTTAGCTCAGTATAAATAAAAACGACATGAAGAGCCGGAAGAATTTTTGGATAACCCTTTGTTTTCTCAACCTTGCTGTTGTAGCCCTGTTTGGGGCCATCATGCGGAGTAAAATTTTATTTTCAATACCTTTTATTGATTACCGCAGCATCCTCAGTGCTCACTCCCATTTTGCATTTGGCGGTTGGGTGGGGCTTGCACTGATTACTTTACTTATTTATCAACTGCTGCCCCTGCACATTGCCGAAAAGAAAATTTATCAATGGATTTTATTGGGTATAGAGGTCAGTTCGGTTGGCATGGCCCTTACATTTCCATTTATAGGATACGCTTTCCCCTCTATATTTTTTTCAACCTTATATATCCTTGTATCGTATGTTTTTGGATGGACCTTTTTTAAGGATATACTATTGCTTAAAGGCGAAAAGGTCATCCGGTGGCTGGCACTTAGTTCAGTCGGTTCGCTTATTCTTTCTTCTATCGGTCCTTTTGGGTTATCGTACATTTTGATTACCAAATCCTCTAATGCGCTTTTATACCGCGATTCTGTTTACACCTTTCTTCATTTTCAATACAATGGCTTTTTCGCATTGGCTGTGTTTGCCATCTTTTTTTCTTTGCTTGTTAAAAAGGGCATGTATTTGAATGCCCCTGTAAAAAGATTCGCCATTTTTTTATGTCTTTCAATAGTGCCCTCGGTATTTCTTGCACTGCTCTGGCATAACCAAATCATTTTTTATGTGTTGGCTGCCATTGGCTGCCTGCTTATTTTCATCAGTCTTGTTTTGTTCCTGCCCGTGTATAAACTATCTATAAAGGCCCGTTTATTTTCCCATCCGTTGGCAAGGGCATTTTGGATCATTTCTTTTTTATCATTTGGGATAAAAATGCTGTTAACCATCGGCACTATCTATCCACCGCTTGGCAATGCGGTTTATGGGGCAAGGCCTGTTATCATTGGCTTTTTACACCTTGTATTCTTGGCGTTTGTTACCTTCTATATTTTTAGTCATGTTATTGAAGAGGG
This sequence comes from Flavisolibacter sp., assembly GCA_028288675.1. Taxonomy (GTDB): domain Bacteria; phylum Bacteroidota; class Bacteroidia; order Chitinophagales; family Chitinophagaceae; genus Flavisolibacter. Next base: position 28,325 of record JAQBNG010000038.1, read on the forward strand.
AGCGTTTAACCGCAAAGGGAAATTGATCGCTTTGCCGTTTTACATATTTGGCTTTGGCGTTATTGCCAATGAAGTATTACTGATGGTTCAAGGGCTGGAAATTTTATTGAAAACCAATAATCCAATCTACAACCAGTTTCTTTGGGTAGCGAGTATTTTGTTAGTCATTGGTGCGTTGCTGATTGCTTTTGTACGATTACGCATTGGCAACTTATCACAAGAAAAAAGCCAGCGCTAAATGCCCTGGCTCTAATTATAAGTTTGATGAAAAGCGGGAGTTCATTCACAACCGACCACTCACCGTGTTAATTCTTCCCATCATTCTTACGCATAAATTCAAGTGTCGCTCTTGCATCCGCTTCGCTAAGATTTTGATTGGGCATCCGCACCAAACATTCTTCCAGCATCTTTTGTGCTTCGGGATCTTTCTCGATCATTTCCTCTACGTTGGTTACAAAGTTCATTATCCACTCAGGTGTTCTGCGATCGGTTACACCTTTCCAACCTGGACCAACTAATTTTTCATCGGTTGTTTTATGACAAGAGGCACATTTTACCTCGTAAACATTTTTGCCTGCAGTAACCATTGTTTCATCTAAAGGGTGCGTTAGCTGCACATTTTGATGAGGGCCAATACCTTTTGGATTTGGTGCATTAGTTGCTGCGTTTGAGCCAGCATTGTTGGCATTGCTAGCGTCTGTGGTTTTAGTGTCGCCACCAGAGTTACAAGCAACCATACCGGCAACCGCCGCCACCAGCAGGAAAAAAGAGATAAAACGTTTGTGGTTCATAATAGTTGATTTATAGATTCAGTAGTAGTATGTGAAATAAGCAGATAAAACTGTGCCATGATGAGCAAACAAAAAACTGATAATAGATATGCATGGCAATGATTTGAGTTATCCATGTCTTTTATCCTTTTGTTTGAACTAATGGCTCTGAGAAAAAATAATCAATACAAGAAAGATATAGCAACTGCTATTTATTTCTGCGAATGGAATCGCCGTTACCAACCTGTGAACCATTTCTTGAAGTTACATCGGCATGATCGCCGAATCGTTAACCAGCTTCATGGAATCAGGATTCGCTTCTGACAGCGGGTGTACATCCGCTGGATTTTTCTCTGCACTTCTATTATTGTTATTACAGGCTTGTAAGCCGGGCAGCGAAACAAAAACTAAAATAAGGATCTTCATACTTTATTATTTAAGTCGATTTAATCGCCCAAATGCAGTGACATTCAACTAAACTTAATTGTTTAGGAGAAAGAAGTGTGTGAAACATAAAGTAGCTGTTCCTTCCAATGTTATTACTTGTATTAACGCCCGTTATGGGAATATGAAATTTTTGTTCTGCTTTGTAATTCATAAGTTATTGTATAAAAATTTTATCATCCAATTAAATAGGCAAGCCCATTATTAACCGGCTCGCAGAGTTCCTTAACTTTTTTTGTTCTGAATATTCTTTCCAGTATATCGCTTGCTTCTTTATATTCATTATGTATGGGACATGGATGCGTGGAGGAACACCGGCTAAATCCTAATCCTTTAAAAACGGCGCTGCCATCAATTGCTTCTACAATATTGATGATGGGCTGATTGCGTTGATCTTTTGAAATATAAAAACCACCTGCTGGTCCTTTCAGGCTATTGATAACGCTTTGCTTCACCAACGTTTGCAGCATCTTGCCAACCGTATGTTCACTGGCATTTATATATTCCGCAATTTCTTTGATGCTTGCCTTCTCATCACGTTCATATTGAGTAGCGAGGTAGATGACGGCTTTAATGGCAGTTTTACAAGTGTAGGTTAACATGGTTAACGGTTTAAAAATTCCTGTCCTTCCTCTGAAATTCTTTCTGAACTCCACGGCGGGTCAAACACAAGTACCACGTGTATTTTGTATTGCGGAAATGCTTGCTGCACCGCTCTTGTAGCACCATCCCTGATGCTGTCGCCCATTGGACAGAATTGTGTGGTGAGCGTCATGGAAACAAAAACTTCTTTTGCAGCTTCATCAAGATCTATCTGGTAGATCAATCCAAGATCAACAATGTTCAATCCTATTTCCGGATCCATTACTTGTTGCAGGGCCGCAAGTGCAATGGTGCATTGAATGTTATTGTTGGTTATTACGTTGTTCATTTTATTAAAGGTTTATGCAGCAGCATTTTCAAAATATTCCAGTTGTACAAAACGGCTGTTATCAATAATAGAATGGTTGCTATTTGTAAAATGATTGTGTTGGCTAACAATATTCCGGCTGCAAAAAGTACAAAGCCTGCCAGGTATGCTGCTCCCATGCTATTAAAAATTTTTGCACTGAATAGGTCTTTCGGATTGGGTGTTTT
>JAQBNG010000084.1 GCA_028288675.1 Flavisolibacter sp.
CGAGCTTCTTCAAAAACTATTTACTACACGGTTTATTGGTGTGGTAGGAAGTTCGGGATGCGGAAAATCTTCGTTAATAAAAGCAGGCCTCATCCCAAAATTAAAAGCAGGCTTTTTAACCAATGAACGGGATCATTGGATAACAGCATCTATGAGGCCTGCCGGAAATCCTCTCGCCTTTTTAGCAGAATCGCTTTCTGCAGCATTAGGTTCATCGCAAGTTACTGGCGATGAGAACCGCTCCGTTTCTGATTCTGGTGCCCCATTTTTAAATGCGATACATGAAAATGGAACGCAGGGGATAACAGATATACTTCTCCCGGTTTTTGAAAAATCTCCCTGCAATTTACTCTTGCTGGTAGATCAGTTTGAAGAACTCTTTACTACAAAAAGAAATAACGCGGATGCTGAAACTCAAACGAATGAAAATATACTTTTTGTTAATATCCTGCTGTCGCTTTCAAGGCAAAAGAACTTACCCGTTTATGTGGTGATTACGATGCGTTCAGATTACATCGGTAACTGTAATAAATTTTATGGCTTACCCGAAACTTTAAATGAAGGACAGTACCTGGTTCCCCGGCTTAACAGGCAGCAGTTGAACGAAGTAATAGAGTTGCCGATAAAGCTTTCAGGAGAAAAGATGAGCGCAAGACTGCTGGACCAAATTTTAAATGACAGTGACAAAGATCTTGACCAACTGCCGGTTTTGCAACACGCTTTAATGCGTACCTATAAGTTCTGGCTGCAGGGAAATCAAAGCAAAGCAATTGATTTTGAAAATTATGAGGCCGGCGGGAAGTTAGACAACGCTTTATCAAATCATGCCAACGAGGTTTATGGAAAGTTAGATAGTACGCAAAAGAATATTGCAGAATTAGTGTTCAGATCCCTGACAGATGTGAATGCCGAAAATGTTCCCATCCGCCGCAGGCAAAGTTTGGCGCAACTCACTGAAGTATGCAGCTCCATAAAGAATAGTTCAATGCCACAGGTGGAGGCAGTGATAAACAAATTTCGGGAACGGGACTGTGCTTTTTTAACACCCTTCAGCGGCAAGCTGAAAGAGAGCACCATCATAGATATATCTCACGAAAGCCTGATGCGGCAGTGGGATAAGCTGATAGGCTGGATGAAAGATGAACAAACCTCGGGACGTAAATTTAAATGGCTGACTGAAAGTGTAAATAACCGCAGGGAGTATTTAAGAGGGATAGATTTAAAGGATGCTTTAGTATGGAAAGTAAAACAACCAGCCAATGAAGAATGGGCTTTAAGGTACGGAGGCAATTATAAAGTTATTGAAACATACATCGAAAACAGCAAGAGAAAAGCAAGAAACAGCAGGCACCTAAGGAATGCTATCATTGGCATATTCATCATTGCCCCATTAATAGTTTTCGCATTGATTAATCAAAAGGAAAAAAGAAGCCTTGCCGAGAAAGATGCAATAACAAAGGAGTTTACATATAGTTTGGAATTGAAGAATGATACATTAAAGAAAAAGCTTTTGGAATTAGACAGCAGCCTCGCTAATCAAAAACAGTTGCAATTTGATTTAGAATCTTCATACGAAAAGGAAAAAATGTTTGCGATAATTAAAACCGCTGATGATATGAAGGCAGAGCGGTTAAAGGATGAGAATGAAAGAAAAGATAGAATACGGAAACTGGCAGAAAGGAATAGGGAAGAATTGGAAGCTTTAAAATCAAGCCTTAGAAAGGAACCATTTTACATTGCCGTGAATAAATTAAATGAGGGGAATACAAACAATGCTGATGCAATTGTTACGGCATTGGTAGATAGCTATAACAAAGACAAAAGAGAATTCAACAATTTTCGTGAGGCCATTACCCAAGTATTTCAGGCTAAAGAAATTGCCCAGGAAAATCCTGTGGCAGCACTAAGACTATCAAAAAAGGCATGGCAAAATTCCAAGCATCCTATAATTGATAGTACTATAACAAAACAAATCCCCAATAAAATTTATTATAAACAACAAATCCTACCGGCCGATGAAAGCAACTTTGAAAACCCTACGCTATTTATTTCTGCTGATAAAAAATCGTTCGCGGTTAATAATGTTTACAATCAAATTTATACCGGCGGGATAGGCAACGACAATTTAACTATGGATGAAGCCTTTACTTATTCATATAAAAATTCACTTACAGAAAATTCCTCAACAGACACATATCCCCTATCCAAAGTTTTCAGTGTACACAATACTTCAATTATTGGTTTAGAAACAGAAGGGAATTTAGCAAAATGGAGTAATAATAAAAGAATTGAAATTGGGGCCTTTGGTGAAATGGATAAATCTAAACTAACTGTATTCTCACCCGACCAGCGATATATGGTAACAGCGCCTGGGCAAAGTAAGGACTCAATTGTAAAAGACAGTGCAGTTGTGTTGTGGACTTTCAGCGATATGAAACCAAATGCAGTGCCCGTAAAGACGATACTGGATAGTAATAATATCCTGGTAAAGCAAATTATTTTTTCACCAAACAGCAGACAGTATTTAGTATTGGATAGCACCTCAGATTTAAAAATCTATAACATTGGCAAAACCATCCCGGTTACTTTACCCAATATAGCAGCAGCACAATTTTCCGAACAGGGTAATTATATTATTACCCTCTCGGCCTTCTCAAGAAGTTACCCCACTTTCATGGTGAGAGATTCAATTGGGGGTACCACTAAATTCAAGTCTTTAAGGCTAGATTACAATGACAGTAGATATTTAAATGGATTAATCTCATTTTCACTTTCGCCCGACTGGAAAAAAATAATGTTTAAGCAGGATGCAAAAATTTCTATTCTTGAGAAGGAAACACGAGACTCTATCATTAAAGTCGTTTCTTCTGACCAGGCTTCCAAACTCAAATTGAGTGCTGTGTATTCCATATCCGATAAGACGTTTTTAAATACAACCACTTTTATCGATAGTAATTCAATTCTTTCTGTAAATGATAAGGGCACAATTTGGCTATGGAAAACCTATGCAGGCTTCGAACATACAGATGAGGCATTAAAAAACATACAGCTTCCAGACTTAACCATTGCGGAAAAACTAGAAGAAGGCTCTCTGACTTTTAATGAGATAAAATCAAATGAGAAGGAACATGATTTAAGAGAAGCAGCTTCCTATTTTGAAAAGAAATATTATGGTTCAGAAGAGTTGAGTGAAAAAAACCGTGACGCAGCTTTCAATAATGCGAAGGCGCTTTATAAGACCCTGATAGGTAAAACTGAAGGTGAAAAAAGATTGTATTACATTGATAAATTCACTTCCTTCAACAGATCTATTGCGGACGCCGCCTCGCCGGATAACACCAAGCAGAGAAAAATGATTAGCCAGTATATTGAAAATGTTGAATTGCTGGAAGATCAGGCAAAAAATTATTCTGCCAACACAGCATTTGT
>JAQBNG010000085.1 GCA_028288675.1 Flavisolibacter sp.
CTGCCATAAACTCCATAAATTCATTCAACAGCCTGCTAAAAAAAGAAGCCTACCGCATAAAAATAACTTCCTTTAATAACCCTACTTCCTCCGACATGGGCTTTAATTTAGAGAACGAAATACAAACTGCCCTAAAACCATTGTTGGAGAAAGCAAAAAACACAAACACACAAAAGTTCAGCGGCATTGTTTCATCTATACTTGGTAGTCAATCCAAATCAGGTTTAGGCAAAACGCTTGCTTCAGTAAGTCCTGTATTTCCCACGCTGTTAAGTCTTGTAGGCAACCTTACCCTACAAGAGAAAAAAATTACAAGAGAGGATTTAGATTCTTTTATTACCGCCACTTCTAAATACTTTGTGCAATACGAAAAACTGAATGCGGCTAATAATTTACTTGATCAAAATATTGACAGGCTCAATGCCCGGATGCGGGATTTGCAATTTGATGCTAAAGAATATATGCTGGATATGGCCACTATCATTTATAAAAATATTCAGCGTGGCAGCATTAAAAATTTAAGCAACGAAGAACTGTTTCTAAAGTATCTTGACAGGCAAAAAGTAGAGGAACTTTGGGATAAGGAAGCGGGATTAGAAACCTCGATGCGTTATCCTGCCGATGGCATTAAGGGTGCGAAGGATTTAGCCAACAATCTTCAGAAGCTTTTTAATGATTACCAAAAAGTTTATACCGAAAACTACAGCCAAATCAAAACTATTTTACAAGAAGCAAAAAAGCTGGGTAAGAATGTAAATGTGCAGCAAGTTGATGCCTCGCTCAAAGAAGTGGAAATACTTTTTACTGAAAGCAAATCATCCGATATATTAAGCCTGAGGTTAACCACTTTATTTGAACGGTTGAAAGCATTGGTTAACACAGAACAGTTGGCAAAGCAGTAATAAGGGTTTAACTTATCAACCAATCAAATTTTCAACCGATCAACCTTTCCCACCATCCACAACACACAACCAAAATGCCCGGTATTTCCCATTGAATGATTGATATATTCAAACCCAAACTTCTCATAAGTTTTCAGCGCCTGCTTTAACTCCGGCATTGTTTCTAAGTAAATGTTTTTATAGCCGGCTTCTTTGGCAAAGCCAATACATTGCTGTATCAATTTTCTCCCCAAACCAATGCCTCTCACCTTTGGTAATAAATACATCTTAACCAATTCACAGGTATCATCCGGCAAACCAGCCGAAGGAAAAATACCACCGCCGCCAACAACTTCTCCATCCATTTCTGCAATAAAATAAATAGAACGCGGCATAGCATGAAACACGGAATAAAGTGTATCAGTAGCTTCATCAAAATAAACGGTGCCGGGATGATTCGCTCCAAATTCTTTCAGCGTTTTTCTTATCACATCAGCAATTGCATGGTTATCTTTTTCCTGTATAGTTCTAATCGTAATTTCTTCTAATCCTAAATGCATGTTTTCTGTTTAATCAGCAAAGAAAAATAATTTCTAACCTATACCTCTGCCAAAATAAAACCCCGGTGCTATACCAGGGCTTCACTTTTAATTTCTGCATCTTTCAGTTAACACCTCCTGTCTCCTGAATTCTGTCTTCTTGCCTAAATCATTTCGCTTTGAAGCAAAGGATTTTTGACGGTATGCTTTTGCTCGTAATACTTTTTTGCAGCGCCAACAAAATGTACAAACAAAGGATGCGGCGACTCTACTGTGCTTTTTAACTCGGGGTGATATTGGCAACCGATAAAAAAGGGATGTGAGCCTATTTCCATGATTTCCACCAGGCCGGTTTCAGGATTTCTACCAGAAGCGCTCATGCCGCCTTCCTCGTATTGCTGAAGGTATTTATTGTTGAATTCGTAACGGTGACGATGGCGTTCTTTTACTTCAGCGCTCCCATAAATATTATAAGCTAATGTGCCTTCTTTTATTTCACAAGGATAAGAACCTAAGCGCATGGTACCGCCTTTGGTTGTAATTTTCTTTTGCTCCTCCATCATATCTATAACAGGTTCGCTTGTCTTCGGGTCCATTTCTGTTGATTGCGCATTAGATATGTTCAATACATTTCTTCCGTATTCAATTACGGCCATTTGCATACCCAGGCAAATGCCAAAGAAAGGCAGGCCACTTTCACGGGCATACTTTACCGCTGTAATCTTTCCTTCAATACCCCGGTAACCAAAGCCCGGTGCTACCAGCAAGCCATCTAAATTTTCCAACTTCTCCACGACATTCTCAGGTGTAATAAATTCGGAATGAATAGATACCACCTGTACTTTACATTCGTTCATAGCACCGGCATGTACAAACGACTCCAAGATAGATTTATAGGCATCCTGCAGTTCTACGTATTTACCAATGAGGCCAATTGTAATTCTTGCTTTTGGGTATTTTAATTTATCCAAAAACTCTTTCCATTTTGAAAGGTCAGGTTCGCCATAACCTGTGATTGCTAATTTCTTCAGCACAATTAAATCAAGCTTTTCATTCATCATCAGCACGGGTACTTCATATATGGTGCTGGCGTCCTGCGCTTCAATAACAGCTTCTTGTTTTACGTTGCAAAACTGGGCGATCTTTCTTTTAATTTCATCGTTCAGGGGTTCCTCTGCACGACAAACAATTACATCGGGAAACACACCGCTTTCACTTAATTGTTTTACGGAGTGCTGCGTGGGTTTTGTCTTTAACTCCTTTGCTGCCCGTAAATAAGGAATAAGTGTCAGATGCACTACCAGCAGGTCTTCTTCCGGCAATTCCCATTGTAACTGGCGGACCGCTTCTATGTAAGGAAGTGATTCAATATCACCAACAGTGCCTCCTAATTCGGTAAGAATTATATCATATTTATCGCCTTGTCCAAGGGCTAACATACGGCGCTTAATTTCATCGGTAATATGCGGAACTACCTGCACTGTTTTTCCTAAAAAAGCGCCTTCCCTTTCTTTATTAATTACGGTTTGATAAATGCGACCCGTGGTAACATTATTAGCCTGCGAAGTAAAAATGTTGAGGAATCGTTCGTAGTGGCCAAGGTCTAGATCGGTCTCTGCGCCATCTTCGGTAACATAACATTCACCATGTTCGTAGGGGTTCAGTGTACCTGGATCAACATTAATGTAAGGATCAAATTTTTGAATGGTTACCCTCAATCCTCTTGCCTGTAAAAGTTTAGCCAGCGAAGCGGCAATAATGCCCTTTCCTAAACTTGACGTAACACCACCGGTAACAAAAATAAATTTAGCCATAGAATATGGGTATGAGTTTATGTTATTTTAAAATTGATTTATGGAACAAGCTGTGTTGCTACTATCATCGTCTGTTGTGTCACTCCCTTGTACGTTAAGGAATTCTATTGCGCTTGTTCAAAGACCATCGGAAGAAAAAAACTTCGTGGAGGTCATGCAAACCTACGGCAAATATTATGGCAGAAATGAAGAATTAACAGGGTGTGGAAAAACAATTAAATCATCGTTAGCGCCCCTTCCGATTCCAGTTCTTTTGTCAAATGTTTTTCTATAGCTGTATCGTACTTTTCTTTCCACCCGGCAATTGCTCCCCAGTTATTCTCATCAATTATAACCTCCGTTGCTGTTACTTTTCCCAGGAAAGAAAAGGGCACTCCGGCTTTTTGCATCACTTCTTTAAAGCTGGAAACCTGTTGTGCATTTACAGACACTACAACCCTGCTTTGTCCTTCGCCAAACAACCACGCATCTCTTCTGATGATGGTATCAGAAGCCTTCACATTAAAACCCAACTCACGGTGAAAGGCGCTTTCTAATAAAGTTGTAAATAACCCGCCTTCACTAATATCGTGTGCACTTTGTATCAAGCCAAGGCTGATTAAAGAACTGATAGTTTGTTGTAAAGCATACTCTTCTTCTATTTCAAAATGCGGCGCAGGTGAAAGTTTCACACCGCAAATTTTACTTAGATATTGCGATGAGGAAATATCATTTGGAGAATTGCCAATCAAAAAGATTTCATCGCCTTCGGCTTTAAAGTCTAATGTCATTTTATTAGAGAGATCTTCTACTAATCCCACCATACCAATTGTCGGTGTAGGAAACACAGCGCCTTCAGGTCCCTGGTTATAAAAACTTACATTACCACCGGTAACAGGCGTATCAAACTTGCGGCAAGCTTCGCCCATGCCTTGTACCGCCTGCGTAAACTGGTAATAAACTTCAGGGTCGTAAGGGTTGCCAAAGTTCAGGCAGTTGGTTACACCTAATGGAACACCACCACTGCAGACAATATTTCGGGCTGCTTCCGCTACCGCTATCATGGCTCCTTTGTAAGGATCGGCATAAACATACCGGCTGTTGCAATCAACGGTTACCGCAAGTCCTTTGCCTGTTTCTTTTACTAAAATAATTGCTGCATCGGCAGGCGCATTGGTAGATGCGTTTACAGTGCCTACCATGCTGTCGTACTGCTGATATACCCAACGTTTGTTTGCGATGCTGGGTAATTGAATAAGCTGTTCGGCAACTGCTTTTAAATCTGTTGGTTCATTAACAGAAGCGATGTCAAAGCCTTCTGTTTCATCAAGGTAAGCGGGCCTCCTGAGTTCTCTTTCGTATTGCGGAGCGCCACCGCCAAGCACTAATTCGTAAGCTGGAATCCTTGCTTCTAATTCACCATTCATGTAAAAACTTAACAAGCCATCATCAGTAACATAGCCTATTACTTCGTTTTCCAAATCCCATTTATCAAACACTTTCCTTGCCTCCTTTTCCCGCCCTTCTTCTACCACCAATAACATTCGCTCCTGGCTTTCGCTCAAAAGTATTTCCCATGCTTTCATATTCTTCTGGCGCATAGGCACTTTATCTAAATCTATGTACATACCGGCTTCACCTTTTGCACTCATTTCGGCGGTAGAGCAAATGATGCCTGCAGCGCCCATGTCCTGCATTCCAACTACAACACCGGTTTCTATTACCTCCAAACAAGCTTCCAGCAACTTCTTTTCCTGGAACGGATCACCCACCTGCACCGCTGGTAATTCGTCGGTGCTTTCTTTAGTAATTTCTGCTGATGCAAATGAGGCGCCGCCAATACCATCTTTACCTGTGGCACTGCCCACATACAATACAGGATTGCCTTTACCGGTTGCCGTTGCCGAAACTGTTTTACCAACTTTTACAATGCCCACGCTCATGGCATTTACTAAAGGATTAGTATGATAACATTCATCAAAATAAATTTCGCCACCCACGGTAGGCACACCAAAGCAATTACCATAATGAGAGATGCCATGCACTACACCCGCCAAAAGATGCTGTGTTTTTTTATCTTCTAAGTTTCCAAAACGTAAGGAATTGAGCGAAGCAATTGGCCGGGCGCCCATCGTAAAAATATCGCGGTGAATACCACCTACTCCGGTAGCGGCTCCCTGGAAGGGTTCAATAGCGGATGGATGATTATGCGATTCAATTTTAAACACTACACCATAGCCATCGCCAATATCCATCAACCCTGCATTTTCTTCGCCGGCTTTTACCAGCATGCGGCCACCTTCACGGGGCAAGGTTTTGAGCCATTTAATAGAATTTTTATAGCTGCAATGCTCACTCCACATGGCAGAAAAAGTACAGAGTTCTGTAAAGTTGGGTGTGCGTCCAAGCTTTTGTTTTATGAGATTGAATTCTTCTTCTGTCAGTCGTAAGCTCTGTGCGGTTTTTACTGTTACTTCCATGACGGCAAAGATAAAAGGGTTTATGGTTTGGGGTTTAGAGTTTGAGGTCATCGTATTACATGGAGCTACATCCCTTTGCGTTTGTCTTCAACATAAAAATTTCAACTTCTCGCGGCGGCATGGTTTCAAACATAACTGTGAGTTATTTATTGATAAGAAAAAAACTTAAAAGCCATTTCGCGTTAGTGCTGATTATAACAAGTTTGATTGATTGATCAAACAACCCTAAACCACAAACTCCAAACTCCAAACTTCTTCCCTACATTGTGCCGCTTTAAACCAAGATACTTGTGGAGCATTTGTTGTTCGCTGCTTACCTCGTTTTATTTGCCTGGCTGGTTACAAAAACCGGCTTTTTTAAGGCATCAGGATTAACTCCCTCTCAGCTTGTTATTATTTTTTTACTGAAAGTAATGGCCGGTATTTTATATGGCTGGATTGGTGTTTATTATGGCGAGATGGCTCAAATGGTGGATACGTGGGCCTATCATTATGAAAGCCTTACTGAGTATCATCTTCTTCAATCGAACCCGAAACTTTTCTTCAGCAATATATTTCAGAATACCTACCAGGATGGCTATACAAAATTTTTAGCGTCGGAGAACTCCTGGTGGAATGATTTGAAAGGAACTTTTTTTGTAAAAACGCTGGCCATCTTTAACCTCGCAAGTTTCGGTAATTACTATGTGAATGTCATTTTCTATTCCTTTCTTTCCCTATTCGGACCTATCGCTATTTACCGCGTTATGATGGATGTTTTTCCCGGTCGTAAGTTGCCCGTTCTTCTTGCTACATTTTTAGTGCCTTCGGTTATCTACTGGACATCAGGCTTGCATAAAGACGGCGTTATTTTCGTAGGTCTCGGTATTGTTATCTACCATATTTATTTTGGCTTAAAAGAAGGAGACTTTTCAGTTAAGAGATGGCTGGCCATACTTTTTGGTGTGTTACTGGTATTAGTTTTACGTAATTTCTTGATCATCCCTATATTGCCGGCATTGCTTGCCTGGGTCTTGTCAGTCAGACTTAAATACAAGCCCTGGTTGATTTTTTCAATTGTTTATATCTTATTTATTACACTGTTTTTTACGGCGAAGTTTATTCACCCCCGTTTAAATTTTCCTGAAGAAGTGGTTGCAAGGCAAGAAGCGTTTTTAAAACTCGGTGGCGGGTCAGCAGTACCAGTTAATAAAATGAAACCCACTTTTGCCAACTTTGTTTTCAACAGCCCGCAGGCATTTACATTAAGCACTATACGGCCTTACCCGTCAGATGTACGCCACCTGCTTTCCCTGGCTGCCGCTGCGGAAATAAATTTTCTTCTTTTACTCTTTATCGCTTTTTTAATCTGGCGAAGAAAAGGCACTCCATGGAGCCCGTTTTTACTTTTCTGTGTGTACTTTTCTTTCTCCGTTTTAATGATGATCGGCTACACGGTTGACGTGCTTGGCGCCATTGTTCGCTACCGGAGTATTGTACTCACTCTTCTTGTTGTACCGGTTTTAGCGCAAATAGATTGGGCCAAAATAAATCGCTTGTTCCTGGGAAATATTGCAAATAAATAAAACTTAATTATTTTCTTATAGTCCCTACTTTTTTTCGTTTGAGCTCAAAAATAATTGAACAATTTTTAGGCTATAGCTTCAACAGGTAGGAATTTTGAAAAAATAAATAGCTTTTTTCGGGAATTTGGTTTTCTTTGAAAAAATTATTTTTATGTCCCTCCGATTTAATGCGCTTGCAAAATTGCAAACATCCAGTGAGGCCGATGCTCAAAGAGCAACAAAGATCACCGCTATTTTTGCCGAAAACGTTTTCACCCATGCTATTGCCCGGCAATTTTTAAGCGATGAAGCTTATAAAAGTTTGATGGGTTCTGTAAAAGCAGGTCAAAAAATTGACCGATCTATGGCTGCGCAGATAGCCAATGGCATTCGTGCCTGGGCAGAAAGCAAAGGAGTAACCCATTTTACGCACTGGTTTCAACCGCTAACAGGCAGCACTGCCGAAAAGCATGATTCTTTTTTTACACTTAAAAGCGATGGTACCTCGATTGAGCAGTTCGAAGGTGATGCGCTGATACAGCAAGAGCCTGATGCTTCAAGCTTTCCAAGCGGAGGTTTGCGGGCAACTTTCGAAGCCCGGGGTTACACTGCCTGGGATCCTTCATCACCAGCCTTTATCATGGATATCGGCTATGGTAAAACGCTTTGCATCCCTACCATTTTCGTTTCTTATACTGGTGAATCACTTGACTATAAGGCACCCTTGCTAAAGGCACTTGAATCACTTAACAAAGCAGCCGTTGATGTATGTAATTATTTCGACAGAAATGTGCAGCGTGTTACGCCAACGCTTGGTTGGGAACAGGAATATTTTGTAATAGATGAAAGTTTATTTAATGCCCGTCCCGATTTGGTGATGTGCGGCCGTACTGTATTTGGTCATACACCTGCAAAAGGCCAGCAGTTAGAGGATCATTATTTCGGCTCTATCCCGGAAAGGGTGTATGCCTTTATGCGTGATTTTGAAGCTGAAAGTTATAAGCTTGGTATTCCTTTACGTACCCGTCACAACGAAGTAGCTCCCGCACAATTTGAGTGCGCCCCTATTTTTGAAGAAGCGAACCTCGCCGTGGATCATAATACTTTATTGATGGATATTATGACCCGTGTTGCTGCCCGCCATAAATTAAGGGTGCTGCTTCACGAAAAGCCATTTGCCGGCATCAACGGAAGTGGCAAGCACAATAACTGGAGTTTGGCTACCGATACGGGTGTAAATCTTCTTGCCCCCGGCAAAACGCCAAAGACCAATTTAATGTTTCTTGCGTTTTTTGTAAATGCTATCAAGGCTGTACACGATTATGCTGATCTGCTGAGAGCTTCAATTGCTTCTGCTTCTAATGATTTTCGGTTGGGAGCCAATGAAGCGCCACCTGCTATTATCTCTGTATTCATCGGGCAATATCTTTCCAAAGTTTTGGATGATGTAAAAGAAAGAGTGGGAGAGAAGTTTGATGAACAGGATGAGAGCATGTTGAAGATTGACATTCATCGCAGCATCCCGGAATTACTATTGGATAACACAGATCGTAACCGAACCTCACCGTTCGCTTTCACTGGTAATAAATTTGAGTTTCGTGCGGTAGGCTCTTCTGCCAACTGCGCCAATGCAATGACGGTTTTAAACACCATCATGGCCGAAACCTTGAAAACCTTTAAAAAGGAAGTGGATGATTTAATTGGAAAAGGAGAAAAGAAAGAAATCGCCATTCTTCATGTAATTAAAGAATACATCATAAGCAGCGAACCCATTTTGTTTGAAGGCAATGGATACAGCGAAGAATGGGAAAAAGAAGCGGAGCGCCGTGGGTTACCTAATGTAAAAACAACACCGCTTGCACTGGATGCGATGGTGACAGAAAAAGCAAAAGCACTGTTTGCCAATAACAAGGTTTATACACATGCGGAACTTGAAGCCCGTCATGAAATTGAGTTAGAGAAATACATTAAAAAAGTTCAGATTGAAGGAAGGCTGATGGCCGATTTAGCGACAACCTACATCTTGCCCGCCGCTATTAATTATCAAAATAAATTAATTGAAAACCTCAGGGGATTAAAAGACGTTGGCTTAGCCGAAGGCATGTGCGACCAACGCACTGAACTAGTAAACCGGCTTTCGAAACATATAAATGAAGTAAGCAGGCTAACGGTAGAGATGGTAGAAGCCCGTAAAGCAGCTAACAATATTGAAGGTAGCCGTGACAAAGCCATTGCTTATTGCAGCGATGTAAAGGAACCGTTCTTTGATGCCTTACGCTATCATGGAGATAAGCTGGAGCAACTGGTTGATGATAGAGAATGGTACTTGCCGAAGTACCGGGAACTTTTGTTTTTGAGATAATTTAGAAGTCAATAAAGTAAAAAAGCCTGTTTCATCTGAAACAGGCTTTTTTACTTTATTGACTTGTTGAAGCAAGGTGAAAGCTTCTGGTATTATTTATAATTTTATAGCAGCCATAATTTGAACGCCCTGATTTTTTAATTCAGTACTTCCTGCAGCAGCAATATTATTTAAGCCATAAATATAGCGGGCAGTTAAACCAAAGCAGTGTGATGGCCAAAGTTCAAAGCCGGCCGTTGCGTTAAAACTATTTTCCCTGTAGTTATCTGTGACCTTAGTAAACTGGTTGCTGCTGCTTTTTGTTTTTGCCTGGATGAGTACATCTATCTGCGGGCCAACGACAACAGCAAACTTATTTTTTACCTGGAACTTAGCTAACACAGGAAGAGAAAAATAATTCAAACGCAAGCTGCTTTCGCTATTAGGTGCAATATTTTTTCCTCCCATTGAGGAATATAAAAACTCTGGCTGAATGCTAAATTTGTTGCCGGCTTTGATAGTGAAAAATACGCCTGTCGCTAAACCGGTTTTCCAATCACTGTCAGCACCGTTTTCCATACGAATGTTGGAAATATTCAAACCCGTTTTAATTCCCCAGTTAGGCTTTTTCTTCGTCACGCTGTTTTGAGCTTGAACTGTTGTAGCTACTAAAGCTGTCATCAAAATAAAAAAAGAAATTTTCTTCATAGCAGTTTATTATGGCAGCAAAGTAATGATAAAATGGAAACAACAAATTTTTTAGTCAATGTTCGTAAAGGATTTTCTTGGGCCTAATGCCAAAGGTTGGTCCAGTACTGGAGATAGAAAATATAACCGCTAATGATAAAGAAAAATATATTAGGCATCCATCTTTTCTCGGGATAATAATACATGCTGGCATGAAAGCCGGCAAAGGGTGCTGCTAACAATATCCAGTTGCTAAAAGAGGAATTGCTATTTATAAACGGGACAAAAAAAGCTAAAAGCAAGTATAATAATAAAACACTCCAGGCCTTCCGTACCTGTATAAGCATTTTATGTAAATAGGTTTGTATAAAATAGCCGCCAATTAAAAAAGGAATAGCTAAAAACAATGTACTTACTGCTAACCAGATGCTGCTTTTTACATCAGGCACTCTTACCGATATATGCGGAAAAAAAGCGGCAAAGCTTAGCTTATCAGTCAAAAAAAGCCAGGCGCCCAAAAAATAGTAAGGTGTTAAGCATCCCATTAAAAAAAGAAACACCTCGTTTAGCCGGAAGGGCTTTATAATTATCAGCCCTAATAAAATGCATATAATAAATGAGGCGGAAGGGAAATAGATGTAAGAACTGATGCCGAGCAAGAGGCCGATATTAAAAATTTGCCCACGGGCATTAGCTAGATTGTACAAGCGAAAAAGCTTAATGAAAATCCAAATAATAAGGGTGGTGGCAACTAATGGCGATGATAAATAATTCCATTCGGGTAAGAGGGTGGTAATGAGCAAATACGCCATGGCAGGCAGGTAGGTTTGCTTTGTGATCAGCCTGAATTCATTAACCAGGTAATTGATCATCAGCGCCTGAACATAGAGAAGTAAGAAGGAAATAAGCGAACAAGTAAAGGCATTGTTGGTTCCCAGGGAATTAATGCCATTAAGCAGCCAGTGATAATAATCTTCGTCGTTTTGCGTAGCTGTTATTTGCTTTGGATACAGGAACAATGGCATTTTAAGCAGCAAGCCAAAGATGAGGAGCACAATAATATTGCCCGGTGATTTTTGTCGGAACATGGATACCACAGGGCAATGCTATTAATTAAATTCCACTTTTGCAAAGCAAATGTTATTGCGGTAAAAGCAAGGCACAACCATTTGATAACTGCTTACCTGCTTTCCATACTTCGGCATAAACTCGTAACCCCTGTCCAAATTTTTTAACGTAGGGTTGCGTACAATCTGGCCGTCCGGGGAAAGGGTAAAATCGTTTAGCAATAAAGCTCTTTTCTCATCAATATTAAATACATAATGAATTTGCCCGCCGGTATTCACGGTCTGGTAGGAAATGCGGTCTTCCGATTCATCATCGAATTGTTCTTTATGAATCACATTATTCCATTCCAGCTTGCCTCCCTTATCAAACGACAAAATGGTAATGTTATCAGCATTATACCGAACATTGGAACGGTTGTTAAAACGGTCGCGGTAATACCAGGAGTTGTAATAAGGTGAGTAGGAACTATAATAATCGTAGCGGGGATAAGGCATGCCGTATAAATAGTTAAAGCGGTTCCATTGGTTGCCCCGTGAAGTACTGTAATACGATTCGGTATTAATAACGAACCCGCCATCCCGCTTGATAATAACGTTGCGGATAAAGTAGTCATTAAAAGCTGTTTTTACATTAGTGCCGCTGCCTTTAGCTTCCTTGCGCAGTTCCTCGCTCAGCGTTACCGAGTTTTGTAGGACCGGTTGCTTTGTGCCTTTATCCCACACATAAAAGTAGAAGCCTTCAATATCGCCCCGCTTTTTGGCGTAATAGAAGGACGTGAGAAAGTACCGCTTATTTATGTTGTCCACTTTGATATGCAATTCGTCAAGTAAGATCTTTTCGGGCTGCGCGGCTATAGCGATAAGAGAATCCGATTGAGCTGCTTTAAAAAAAAGTGAAGTGTTTAAAATTGTTTCGTTGTTATTACGGGTGGCCTTGGTGAAAATAAGATCACCTTCATTGTCTACATTAAATTGATCCAGGTAGTCTTTGTTTTCTTCCATATTCATTAACAGGCCGGAACGCTTCTGTAGCGTTAAGCTATTGTCGAAAAGCATTGTGGTAACTATATACCTTTCTTTATTTTTTGTGTTGATTTTAAAAAGCATCAGCTTCGATTTGTCCTCGCTGGTGATAGCTGTGTAAATTTTATTATTCCCTGCAAAGCCAATATGAGAAGTATCTAACGAAATGACTTCCGAAATGCGCTTGCCGTTGCCATCCACTTTAACGGCGTCACAATAAACCACTTTTTTCTTTTGGTACTGGTAAATGAGGTAAGTAAAATCATTGTAAGGAAAAAAGTCAATATTGATCAGGCGGTCGTTGTCAATATACTCTTGCTCCTCTTTAGCTATTTGTTCCATCTCGTTATTAAAAACAGAGATGTAGTTTTTATTCCGTGTGTTTTTATACACCAAAAAATTACCCGATACTTTGCCAATCACTTCAAACCTCATGCGGCGGGAGTCATCGTCATCCACCTCGGAGTAAACTATTTTTTGCGCAAGGGCAGTTAATGAAGAAAAGCAAAGTATAGCGAATAGCAGGAAATAACGTGATTGCTTCATTGAAGACATTGTATTTATAGCATTAAAATTAAGTGATGTTACTGTTATATAGACGTTTAAAAAGGGTTTTGGCTGCATGATGCAGGCGACTTCCGGGGTTAACTTACAAAGACAGATTTCCGTTGGATTTCTTTTAACATTCGTTTTAACCTATACCTTTGCCCACTGCCATTTAAAACAGGCCCTAAGTGAGAATACCTTTAAATAGAGTTACCGGCGCAGGATTATTAATTGCCCTTGGAATTATTTACGGCGATATTGGTACTTCCCCTCTTTATGTTTTCAATGCTATTATTAGTAACCGCCTGGTAGATGATAACCTCATCATAGGCAGCCTTTCCTGTATCATCTGGACCATTACCCTTCAAACTACCATAAAGTATGTATGGCTTGTATTACGGGCCGACAATAAAGGAGAAGGAGGTGTATTTGCTTTATATGCATTAGTGCGAAGGCAAAGAAAATGGTTGGTTGTGCCAGCTATGCTTGGGGGGGCAGCTCTTCTTGCTGATGGGATAATTACTCCGCCTATCTCTGTTACATCAGCGATAGAAGGCTTGAAAGAGATTTCTTTTTTTAGCAATATTGAGAAGTATGTTGTTTACATCGTGCTTGTGATATTGGCTATGTTCTTTTTTCTCCAGCAATTCGGCACAGCTTCCATCGGAAAGTTTTTCGGCCCGGTTATGTTCATTTGGTTTTCTATGCTGGCTGTGCTTGGAATCATTCATATCTCCGATGATTTCAACATTCTAAAAGCTTTTAGTCCTCACTATGCTGTTCAGTTTGTGAGTACTTACCCCGAAGCTTTATTCTTATTAGGTGCTGTGTTCTTATGCACCACAGGTGCAGAGGCACTTTACAGCGATCTGGGGCACTGCGGCCGTGGCAATATAAGGGTGTCATGGGTTTTAGTAAAGACCTGCCTTATCTTAAATTATTTGGGACAAGGTGCTTACTTGCTCAAGAACAGGAGCGGCTTAACTATCACAGATGCCGTTAAAGCTCAATATGGCATTAACGCTTTTTACGACCTGATGCCTGAGTGGTTTATTATCGTCGGCGTTATTATAGCTACAACCGCTGCTGTTATCGCCAGCCAGGCAATGATAACCGGTTCCTTTACTTTAATCAGTGAAGCCATGCGATTAAACCTGTGGCCAAAATTGAAAATTCGTTACCCATCTGAGGAGAAAGGGCAATTGTTTATACCTAGCCTTAACCTGATGATGTTTTTAGGATGTGTTGGTGTGGTATTGTATTTCCGCACTTCATCCCGTATGGAGGCAGCCTATGGCTTAGCTATAATTGTCACTATGTTGTCTACTACCATACTGTTCTCTAATTACATGATTTCTAAAAGAATCAAGAAGGTTTTTGTATGGACATTTCTGTTCTTCTACATTGTTATTGAATCCTTGTTTTTATATGCCCTGCTGCATAAGTTTACTCACGGCGGTTACATTACGCTTATAATAGGCGGCCTTATGTTTCTGGTGATGTATGTCTGGTTCAGGGCACGAAAAATTAAAAACCGCTACGTTGAGTTTGTACGGCTCGATCATTATATTCCTAAAATACAGGAACTAAGCAATGACCGTTCGGTGCCAAAATATTCGACCCACCTTGTTTATTTAACAAGTGCCGATAATCCAAAGGAGATAGAACATAAGATCATTTATTCCATCTTAAACAGAAAGCCTAAACGGGCGGACATTTATTGGTTTGTTCATGTAGATACTTTAGACGAACCCTACACGATGGAATACAAGGTTGAGCATATTATTCCTAATGATATTATCCGCATTGATTTTAGGTTGGGCTTTAGAGTGGAGCCACGTATTAATCTTTTATTCCGTAAAGTGGTAGAGGACCTGGTAGCCAATAAAGAAGTGAATATTATAAGCCGCTACGAAAGTTTAGAGCGGGGCAAAGTAACGGGCGACTTCTCCTTTGTTGTGATGGAAAAATATTTAAGCCAGGATAACGATTTGCCAATTAACGAGCGGCTGATAATGAAGTTTCATTTCTGGTTGAAAGAAGCATCGCTGTCTGAAGAAAGAGGTTTTGGTTTAGATGCCAGTACCGTAGTAATTGAAAAGTTCCCGCTAATTGTTGCACCGGTAACAAACCTGAAGCTAAAGAGGATAGGAGAGTAGAGAAAAGTTTGGGGTTTGGAGTTTAGGGTTTGGGGGTGTTTAGTTCAACCATTCCAACTTTTTATAATCAGAACTAAAGCTGCTGATTTTTAGGTTATTCCCTTATCAACAAATAACTGGCCGCTAGGTATCAAAGCGTGCCTTTTCAGTAAGTTGAAATTCTCCAGATGACAGAGGGCAAACAGAAAAGAATGATCCCTGCATAGCAAGAAACCCCAAACCCTAAACTCCAAACCCCGAACTTATCCTTGTTAACAACTTCTGAAATAACATTTGAATTGTAACTATTGGGAGGTATTTTGCTTTTAATAGGAAACTACCAGCCATGACTAAACTTTACTTACTACTGTTTGCTGCATCTATTTTTTTTGCAGGTTGCAAAACCGTCAGCAAATCATACAACAAAGGCGATTATGCCGATGCCGTTGAATTAGGCGTAAAAAAACTACAGAAAGATCCATCTGATGCAGAAACAAAAGACCTGGTAAAAAGCGCCTATACCTTTGCCGTTAACCAGCACGAAGACGCTATCAGAAACTTATCAAACAGCAAAAACGATAACCGTTATGAAGCTATTTTAAGAGAATACAGCAGGCTTCAGGATTTATACAATACGGTTCATCAGTATCCTGCGGTTGTGCAACTGATCCCGGTAACAGATTATAGCGAGTATGTACAAACCTATCGGGATAAAGTAGCTGACCTGCATTTAGCCAATGCAGAAAGATGGATGGAAGAAGGTTCAAAACAGGCATTTAAAAATGCATATAATGAATATGGCTACGCCCTGCGTTACCGCGATAATATGGTAATTAAGGTAAAACGTGATGAAGCCTACAATGCGGCACTGACAAAAATTTTGGTCGTACCTATTCAAAACTATGCTGGCTATAATTATAGCAGCAGTTACCAGTTGCAGCAGTTTCAGAACGACGTAATGCGCACACTGGCTAACAACATGAACAATGATTTTGTACGCTTTTATTCCGAATGGGATTTACGCAACAGCAATATAGAACCCGACCAGGTTTTAGAAATGAATTTAGGCCGCATCCGCATTGGCCAGCCTTATGACCAACGTACTCAAAGGCAGGTATCGAAAGAAGTGGTAGTCAAAGAAATTGTATATAAACCCGATTCTGTTGTAAAGCAATACGGAACAGTGAAGGCTACCATTACAAGCACAAAACGAACCTTATTGTCGGAAGGTGAATTATATCTCTCATTGAGAGACCCCAAAGGAAGAACGCTATGGAATGACCGTTTTAACGGACAGCACAAATGGCAAACAGAGTTTGCTACATACACCGGTGATGAAAGGGCATTAAGCGAAAGCGATAAAACCTTGCTTAACAAAAGCACTAACTATAATGCGCCCCGTGAAGAGGAGATCATGGAAGAATTATACCGGCAAATTCAGTCAGACTTATCATATCGTTTACGAAATTATTTCAGCCGGTTTTAATATAGCATTAGCTAATTAAAGTGTTGTAGATCCCTCGCTTTGTGCAAGGGATCTTTACTTAGAGGTAGAATGGTTACGTATCATTAACTCAAATCATCAGTTGGAGTAATTTAAATAAATGCCGTGAAGATTAATTCTTTATTGCGCTACAAACGCCCAACCATTGCCAGTGGTTTTTTTAGTAAAAAGTTCTGCTACATAAGAAATAGGTAATCCATAAACGATAGCAAACGCTGAAGCGAATGCAGGAATAAAAGCCACATACCCCATTGGAGAACTTAACACGGAACCCTTTGAAGCTATAATAAACACACCAGTCAATGCCACGCCGGCGGCAGCGGCATACAACATTGTTTTACGGGACTTACGGCTAAGCTTTACAACAGACCGTATATGGTTCATTGGTACAAAATGTAACCCTGTATCAGTTTTATTGAAGGATAAAAGATAAAGGCCGTTTTCTACCGCTTTAAAAAGATAGCCCCTGATCTTTTTTAAAGAATCGCCTTGCAATTTTATCCGTAAAGGACTTCCAATTGAATAGTAGATCTCTCGGGAGCCTTTCTTTGCTATAAGGTTATAACCTTGTGCATAAAGCATTTGAAAAAATAATAAAAGTCCTAATGTCATCAGGAAATTCTTCACGCTTCTTCTTGTAGGGTTACTACATTCTGTTCAACTGCCAGGTTATATTTTACACCAACTTTCAAGGCATAATTTTCTTTTCCGTGGCTTACCGGGAAGCCAAAACAAACAGGATAGCCATAGTCTTTTACCTGTTCGTAAATAATTTCGTAAACTGCTTTCCCAAATGGTCGCTCCGTGTCTTTACTATCGGTAAAGCCCCCAACTATAAGGCCTGCCAGTTTATCCAGTTTGCCGGCCCGTTTCAGTTGCACCATCAGCCGGTCAACGTTATATAAATACTCACCAACATCTTCTAAAAAAAGAATTTTATTTTTTGTTTTAATGTCAGAGTCTGTACCAATAAGATGCGCCAACAAGCAAAGATTTCCGCCTACCAATTCGCCTTTTACAGAACCTTCTCTATTAAAGTGGTGTCGGCTACACTGGTACTGTGCCCGTTCGCCCTCAAGGGCTTTCTTTATAGATTGAATATAAGGGCTGTTAAACTCCCCATCGTTAAATGCAGCGGCCATCGGTGCATGTAAAGAAGCAATCCTGTAATTACAGTTCAGGTGGGAGTGCAGCACGGTAATATCGCTAAAGCCAATGATCCATTTAGGATGCTTCTCCAGTTGTTTAAAATTCAGCTTGTCAATAATACGACTGATGCCATAACCGCCTCTTGCACATAAAATAGCTTTAATGTTCTTATCGTCCATCATTCGTTGTAAGTCGTCAAGCCGTTCCTCATCGGTGCCTGAAAAATAGTTTTGAGATTCGCTGTGTGTTGTGCTTCCCATTTCTACGGTATAGCCCCAGGCGTCAAGGGTTTCTATACAGGTTTGCATATTTTCTATTGGCATAAAGCCGGCAGGCGCAACAATGCCGATGGTATCGCCTTTTTGTAAGTAGGGTGGAATTTTCATATATCAAAATTGTGTTGCAAAATACTCCTTGTCGCAGCATTTAAAAAAGGTTATACGGTTTAACTCTATTTTTGATGCCCGTAAAACAATTTTATTGAATAAATTTTATGGTTCCGGCAATAGTGCTACAATTAAGCTTTTCGGGAGTTTATACTGAGAGCAGCCGAAGCATCGCACTCTTGTACGCCTTATAATTCTATTCGGTAAATAAAGTACAGAAGACAGCAGGATAACATAGAGTTCCACAGGGAAACAATTTATTCTCAGTAGGTCTCTGTGAAAAAAACAAAACATGATACCTAAACGATACTTAATTACATCGGCCCTGCCCTATGCTAATGGGCAAAAACACATTGGCCATCTTGCCGGCGCCTATATACCTGCAGATATTTATGTGCGTTACCTGCGTGCCCAAAAGCGTGACGTAGTGTTCGTATGCGGAAGCGATGAACACGGCACTGCCATTCCTATACAGGCAAAAAAAGAAGGCACAACCCCACAGGAAATCATTGACAAGTACCACGTCATCATGAAGCAGAATTTTGATGACTTATCTGTTTCATTTGACATTTACGACCGTACATCAAACCCACTTCACCACGAAACAGCGCAGGAGTTTTTTGCCTATTTAAATGATCGGGGAGAACTTGAAGTAAAAGAAAGCGAGCAATATTTTGATGAAGAAGCGCAAACTTTTTTGGCGGACCGTTACATAAAAGGTACCTGCCCTAATTGTGGTTTTGAAAACGCTTTTGGCGACCAGTGCGAACGTTGCGGCACCTCCCTAAGTCCGGATGAATTAATTAACCCGGTAAGTACCTTAAGCGGTAAACCTCCCATAAAAAAGGCTACCACGCATTGGTACCTGCCGCTAAATAAACATGAAGATTGGCTGCGCTCCTGGATTTTAGAAGAACACAAAAACGACTGGAAAGCGAATGTACTTGGTCAGTGCAAAAGCTGGATAGATGCGGGCTTGCAGCCACGGGCGGTTACAAGAGACCTGGATTGGGGAGTAAAGGTGCCGTTGCCTGCTGCGAATGGAAAAGTTCTTTACGTCTGGTTCGATGCGCCTATTGGTTACATATCTGCTACTAAACAATGGGCATTAGATACGGGTAAAGATTGGCAGCCTTACTGGTTGGATAAAGAAACCAAGCTGGTTCATTTTGTTGGTAAGGATAACATTGTTTTCCATTGCATCATCTTCCCCGTGATGCTAAAGCTGCATGGATATATTGTACCGGATAATGTACCTGCCAATGAGTTTATGAATCTTGAAGGTGATAAGATGAGCACCAGCAGGAATTGGAAGTTAGACATGCAGGATTACATAGACGACTTCATTAAAAAAGAGAATGGCGGTCCGCAAATGGCCGATGCGTTGCGATATTATTTAACTACAATACTGCCTGAAAATAAAGACAGCGAGTTTACCTGGAAAGGTTTCCAGGATGCTGTTAACGGCGAGTTGGTAGCCATTTTTGCCAACTATTTCAACCGCACATTTGTGTTGATGCATAAGTTGACCAATGGCAAGGTTCCTAAGTTTCATAATGATATTGCCGACGAAAAAGACAAGGCGGTAATCGAAGAAATTAAGAATTCCAAAACCATTATAGAAAACCTTCTGGAGGAGTATAAATTCCGCGAAGCTTTATTTACTGTAATTGATCTTGCAAGAAAGGGCAATAAATACATGCAGGAAAAAGAGCCCTGGATAAAAGCGAAGAAGTTAGATGATAATGGAGAGATGGCTACAGTACAAATGGAAATTGACAACTGCCTGCATATTTGCTTACAGCTTTGCGCAAACCTTGCTATATACATCAATCCCTTTTTGCCCAACACGGCTAAAAAAATGTGTCACTTAATGAAGGTGGTTGACAAAGTATTAGATTGGGAAAACGCCGGTTCTGTAAAATTGTTAAGCGTTGGTTATTCACTTCGCCCGCCTGAATTATTATTCCGTAAAATAGAGGATGCAGAAGTACAATTCCAAGTTGAAAAATTAAAAAAAGGATTAGAACAATCGAAAATGGAACAGGAGAAAGCAAGCAATAATCAGGAATCAGCAATCAGTCATGAGCAAGTTTCAGGCAATGCACCAGGAACTATTCCTCCATCTGAAACCGGAAATCTGAAATCTGAAATTCAGTATGGTGATTTTGATAAGCTGGACCTGCGCATAGGTACTATTCTCTCAGCAGAGAAAGTGAAAAAAGCAGATAAGCTTTTAAAGCTTGAAATAGATTTGGGTTTTGAAAAACGCACTATTGTTTCCGGAATTGCGCAACATTTTACTCCCGAAAGTTTGCTTAATAAACAAGTGATTGTAGTGGCTAATTTAGCGCCACGTACAATGCGTGGCATTGAAAGCCAGGGAATGATCTTAACAGCTGAAGAACCTTCAGGGAAATTAATTCTTGTAAACCCTGACAGTCTCGCACAAAACGGTTCCAACGTAAAATAAAAACTTCACTATAAATTTTTAAGGCCGGTTACATACCGGCCTTTTTTGTTGACCAATGCCTGGTAAATATTTCAATTTAAAAAGTTCGGCAAAGCAACATATTATTTATAAGTAATTAACTATGAAAACAAAACTCCTTTTGCTTTTGACTATCGGGGCTTTGACTACCGGATGCAAATATGATAATGAAGAAGAACTGTATAACTGCGCTGTAGATGCTGCCAGCACTAGATACTCCATCACTCTTACAGCCATTTTTAGTTCTTATGGTTGTGTAGGTTGCCATAGTGGCGGGGTGCCTTCCGGGGGAGTAACCTTGGAAAACTATGCTGGTGTAAAAGCCGCAATTACCAGCGGACGATTATTTGGCGCAGTCAATCACGATCCGGGCTTTGCGCCCATGCCACAGGGTGGAAGCAAAATGAGCAGCTGCGATATTAAAAAAGTGAAAGCATGGATAGATGCCGGTGCACCCAATAACTAACTTGCATCTTTAATAGTTATTTATGAAACGTAAGATCATTGTTGGAGTCCTATTGGTTATTGTTGTGGCAGCAATTATCGGGTATAGGATGTATTCAAAGCAAACACCTGATGTTGTACAGGATGATCCTGATGTAACAGTTACTGCAAAAGATTTAATTGCCGCCTTTGAAAAAGATACGGCTGCGGCAGGTAAAATGTATTTGGATAAAATTATAGAAGTAACAGGTATGGTGAAAAGTGTAGATACTTCTGGCGCGGTAGTGATGGGCGAGGAAGGAACACCATCTGAGGTTGTTATTGGTTTAGATAGAAGACATATTGAAGATGCCGGTAAGATTAAAGTTGGAACCGTTGCCATATTGCAGGGTATCTGTAGTGGTTATAACAAAAGCAGTGGCGATCATGATGATATGCTGGCAAGTTTAGGAGCTACAATTCAACTACGCTCAGCCGGCATAAAAAATAAAAAATAAACGCCTACATATAAAAAAACAAGAAATGTTCAAAAAAAGTCTGGTACCCTTAGCAAGCTTTATACTATTAGCCGCTTCTGTAAACGCACAGGATAGATATTTTACCAAGACGGGAAAAATAGAATTCTTTTCTAAAGCCACTATGGAAGATATCGAAGCAAAAAACAAAACCGTAACCGCCGTTTTAGATTCCAAAACAGGAGCAATGCAATTTAGTGTGCAGATGAAAGGTTTTGAATTTGAGAAGGCTTTGATGCAACAACACTTCAACGAAAACTATGTAGAAAGCAACAAGTTTCCGAAGGCTGAGTTCAAAGGTGCACTCACCAATAATTCATCGGTTAATTACACAAAAGATGGAACTTATGTGGTAACGGTAAAAGGCAAGCTGACCTTACATGGTGTTACAAAAGATGTAGAAGCACCCGGCACTATAAAAGTTGATGGGGGAAAGCTGGAAGGAAAATCAACATTTAATATCAGGTTGTCCGATTACAAAATTTCTATTCCCTCTGTTGTAAAAGAAAAAGTTTCCAATAGCATTAAAATCATCGTTGATACCAAACTGGAACCGCTAAAAAGCTAAACTGTAATCATGAAGTATATCCTCTGTTTTTTAGTGGCATTTGCCGCTACGGACTCGTATTGCCAGGAAGAAAATTTATTAAAAGGCCTCAATGATGATAAGCCGCAAAAGGAGTATGTCTTTAATGCGTTTAAATCGTCGAGGGTTATTATGTCGCACAGTATGGAAATGCTGCAACCCGGCGTGCTGGACTTTCGTATTCTTCACCGGTTTGGTAATGTAAACCAGGGTATCTCTGAATTTTTTGGTCTTGACCAGGCAACTATCAGGCTAGGATTAGACTATGGTATCTCCAGCAATCTTACAGTTGGCATCGGCCGCGGCTCTTTTAAAAAAGAGATTGATGGTTTTATAAAGTACAGGGCAATTCAACAGGCAACAGGTCCAAAATCATTACCTTTTTCTCTAGTGGTGGTTGGTGGTTCTACAATCATAGGTGCACCATGGGCCGACCCGTTGAGAAAGAATTATTTCTCGTCCCGCTTAGGTTATTATGGACAGGCAATTGTTGGCAGAAAGCTTAGTGAAAACCTTACCCTGCAAGTTTCTCCAACCTACTTACATAGAAATTTTGTAGAAACGGCTCCCGATCCCAATGATTTGTATGCGGCCGGTTTTGGGGGTAGAATAAAGCTAAGCAAACGTGTTTCCTTAAACGTAGATTACTATTATGTGATCAATCAGAACGATGCCCGTGACCTGCATAATCCTCTTTCGCTTGGACTGGATATTGAAACCGGCGGCCACGTATTCCAATTGCACTTTACCAATGCCATTGGAATGAATGAAAGAGTATTCCTTACCGAAACAACAAACGATTGGGCAAAGGGCGACATACAATTTGGGTTTAATATTTCAAGAGCCTTTCAGTTAAAGAAAAAGAAAGGTTAGAAGTTTAGGTTTTGGAGTTTGGGGTTTTATAGAGTGTAGAAGTTTGCTGATGCTGGCTTTCTTGTCAGCATTTTTTGAACCACAGGGACACAAAGGCACAAAGGAACACGGAGGCTTCTCTCTGTGTAACTCCGTGTCTCTCTGCCTCGGTGGTTTTTATTTGCTCAATCGCGATAAGAACGTACAAGAGTGTGACACAACAAAAGTTTAATAGATATTCCTCCGCTGGTAACATAAAAGAAAACGTTCTGTAGTAAAACTAACTCCAATAACAAAAGAAGAGCTGAATTAAAGAACTTCAAACCCTAAACTCCAAACCCTAAACCATCTTATCTTTAGGCCGCTTAAAAATCCTTCTCAATATAAAACCGAATTCAATGGGAATTATCAAAGACAGGTTCAAGAAAATAGGTGATGCAACGGCAGCCGAAATAAAAGATTTATTAAAGGAACACGGTACGAAAAAGATTGGCGAAGTGCAGTTGGCGCAAGTGTACCAGGGCATGCGTGGCATCACCGGTTTGGTTACTGAAACCTCGCTGCTGGATGCACAGGATGGTATTCGTTTTAGAGGCTATTCTATTCCCGAACTGCGTGAAAAACTACCAAAAGCCGAAGGCGGATCGGAACCATTACCTGAAGGTCTGTTTTATTTGATGTTGATAGGTGAACTGCCCACTGAAGAAGATGTAGAGCATTTAACCGGCGTGTGGCAGCGCCGCAGTCATGTACCTAACCATGTGTTTGCAACTATAGAAGCATTACCTGTTACCACACACCCAATGACGCAGTTTGTTGTGGCTGTTATGGCGTTGCAAACTGAAAGCCAGTTTGCCAAGCGCTATGCGGCCGGCATGAGCAAAAAAGATTATTGGGATGCCGTGTTTGATGACAGCATGGACCTGATTGCACGGCTGCCACGTATTGCTGCTTATATCTATCGCCGCAAGTATAAAAATGGCGATCATATTCAGCCAAATGGCTTACTTGACTGGAGCGGGAATTTTGCCCATATGATGGGTTACGGAGATGACAGCTTCCAGGAGTTAATGCGATTGTATATGGTCATTCATGCCGACCATGAAGGCGGTAATGTATCTGCTCATACAACTCATTTAGTTGGCTCCGCACTTAGTGATCCTTACCTGAGTTATGCTGCCGGTATGAATGGTTTGGCCGGTCCGCTCCATGGACTTGCCAACCAGGAAGTGATCAAGTGGATCTATGAAATGAGGGAAGAATTGGGTACTGAATTACCAAATAGCGAACAGATTGCGAACTATGTAAAAAAGACATTGGAAAGCGGCAAAGTTGTACCAGGTTATGGTCATGCCGTGTTGCGCAAAACCGATCCACGCTTTGAAGCGCAAATGGAATTTGGTAAAAAGCACATGCCTGATGATCCACTGGTGCAGACGGTTTGGAACATTTATGAAACGGTTCCGCCGATACTGCAATCGCTTGGAAAAATTAAAAACCCATGGCCTAATGTAGATGCGCATAGCGGTGCGTTGCTGGTTCATTATGGCATGGTGGAATATGAATTTTATACGGTGCTGTTTGCGGTAAGCCGTTCGCTTGGCGTGCTTGCCAGCCTTTGCTGGGACAGGGTTTTAGGCTTTCCGCTGGAAAGGCCGAAGAGTATTACAACCGACTTGGTGAAGAAGTGGTTGAAGGGAGAGGATGAGGTGTGGGAGTAGGGCAATTCTGACCTTCCCGGTGAGAAAGCCATCTGAATACAGACACTTGCTTTGATACAATATTTAATGACACTCAATCAATTTTTGGTTGAGTGCTTTTTATTTTTTTAGACAAGGAGAATGAATATCTATCATGCTTTGGTTGCACAGTTTATCCTGACGAAGGAAGGGCACTCTTGTACTGCACAACTTCATTAAGCATAAATACACAAAGAGAAATTGATATAAAGGAATGACCGAGCAAACAAAAGAAGTCACAGATCTAAGTTCCGCCACTGCAGACCCGGAGCCCAGGTTTTTAATGATCCGCTTTTCTTCTATTGGCGATATCGTACTAACCACGCCGGTTGTGCGCTGCCTGAAAAAGCAAGTACCCGGTGCGCAAATCCATTATCTTATTAAGCCACAGTTTAAGGCAGTGATGGAGCATAATCCCTACATTGATAAACTACATTTTCTGCAGCAGGATTGGGAGGCAATGATTGAAGAACTAAAGGCCGAAAAGTTTGATTACATCATAGACCTCCATCATAACCTGCGCACCCTCCGGTTAAAAAATGCACTTGAACTTCCCTCTTTTTCTTTCAACAAACTCAATATAGAAAAATTCATTTTCGTTAAGCTCAAGTGGAATGTGATGCCGAAGCTTCACATCATTGACCGCTACATGGAAACGGTAAAATCATTTGGTGTGTACAACGATGGTGAAGGCATGGATTATTTCATCTCTGAAAGCGAGCGGGTTCCACAAAATGATATTCCTGCTTCACATCATTTGGGATTTATTTCTATTGTCATTGGTGCATCATTCTACACAAAAAAATTGCCGGTGTATAAACTCCAGGAGCTATGTAAGAAAATACCTCACCCCATTATTTTATTAGGTGCAAAAGAAGAAGCGGCAGAAGGTGATGAGATAGCTTCTGTAGATCCCATAAAAGTGTACAATGCCTGCGGTAAGTTTTCGTTGAACGAAAGCGCTGACCTGGTACGCCAGTCAAAATTGGTTATTGCTCATGATACAGGCCTGATGCATATTGCAGCGGCTTTAAAAAAAGAAGTGATCGCTGTTTGGGGAAGCACTACTCCTTCTTTTGGTATGGTGCCTTATTATGGAAAGGTTTTTTTGCGGCGAAATGCGATGCCTTATGATGATGTACAGGTGCATAAACTCTGGTGCCGGCCTTGCACCAAAATTGGCCGCAATAAATGTCCGCAAGGCCATTTTAAGTGTATGAAAAATATTGATATTGATTACATGGTTAATCAAGTGGCAATAAGGCTAAAAGGAAAGTGATGCGGTAAGTTTTAAGATCGCAGTTCCGCAAGGTTTATTAAAATTCAAAGTCTTTTACCGATGGGTGATGCAATATCTGCTTGGTAAACTTATTGTGATTTTTTTCTGTGCCGGAAACAACCCAGGTGCCAATAATATGCGGGCCTTCCTTAGTACGTTTTACCCGTTTATATCTCAGGTTACATTCATCGAATAATTGTTCATATTCTTTCAATAAATCTTCTTTGTACTCACTAACAATGCGGTAGGTGTGAGATTGGTTTACCCTCTCAATCACAGCATCCAGTTTAGTAAGAAATGCGAGCGCCGCCATAATAACAACAAATGAGCAGCCGACCATCATAAAAGCGCCATCGGCAATGCCCATACCCAATGCGGCAACGGCCCAAATTGTAGCTGCCGTAGTAATGCCGTTTACGCGGTTATCGCTTTTGAAAATAACCCCGGCCCCAATAAAGCCAATACCCGTTACAATATTTGAGGCAATCCTGTCTGGTGTGCCATTAGTTATGTGAATAGAAAAGATTGTAAATAAAAATGATCCAAGGCAAATCAGGATCATCGTTCTGAATCCCGCAGACTTGCTATGATATTCCCGCTCGGCGCCAATGATTCCGCCAACCAGTACAACCAATAACAACTGTAAAAGAAAGGTAGAAAGTGAAGGCATGGAAAGTTTTATTAGGCCTGCAAAATAAGTTTATAGTTAAATAGTTGGAAAATGGTTTAATAATTGTTTAACCTCATGAATAAATTTGTAATTATGAAAACAGTAATCTTTAACGGGCTGATAGTTATCGGCCTCTGCAGCATGAACGCTTGTAACAATGAAAAGGACAGTCGCTACGTTAATTTAATAACCAGTGAGCATGTAGCCTTGGTAAAAGATGAGAAATCAGGACTAATGATTGACAGCATCTCCAACCGTCCGGTAATCTTATATGCTGATACTCGTACCGGTGACACTATTTATAATCCAACGGGTAAAGTAGTGAACGGAAGCATTAAAAAGGTTGAAGAAAAAGTTTATGTATATAATGATGGTGAGCGGGAAATTAAAATTGATGGAGACGAATACAAAGTAAAAAACGGTGACAGTAAAACTAAAATTGAAGGAGACGAATATAAGTATGAAGATGATAATGTAACCATCAAGCGGGAAGGCGGCGAGTATAAAATTGAACGGAAAGGTTACACCAAAAAAGTAGATGAAGACGGAGATATAAAAATTGAAACCGCGGACAAGAAAATAAAAATTGATGGAGAAACTGGCGAAAGGAAAGTAAAGAACAAGAGTGTGTTTAGTAAAGTAAAAGATAAAGTAACAGGCCAATAAAAAAATAAAAATCCCGCTTTAACCAGCGGGATTTTTTTAAGCAATTTGAATCATGCGCGGTGGCTTTTGTTTTGCTTCTTCTTTTTTAGGGATTACCAAATTCAATACGCCGTTTTCATATTTGGCTTGAATTTGTTCAACATCCACTACATCTTTTGGAAGGGTGAACGAACGTTGGAATGACTGGTAGCTGAACTCTCTCCGTGAAAAGTATTCATCTTCCCTTTGCTCATTGTTCTGTGTTTTTTCACTGGAGATAGTCAGGTTGTTGCCATCCAGTTCAATTCTAAAATCCTCTTTGTTCATACCGGGTGCAGCCATTTCTACCAGAAAATTTTCTGCATTCTCCCGGATGTTTACTGCAGGCAGGTTGGTAGACGTTCTTGAATGATTATCTAATCCCCAGTTAAACAGGTCTCTTGAAAAAACATCATCAAAAAGATTGGTCATACCAAGGTTTCCGTTTCGTTTTACAATTGACATATTGCCTCCGTTTTTTTAAGGTGAATAATTAATTTTAAAACTGAAATTTCAAATGGGATACCAAATGAAAAAGGCTGAAAAATTTTCAGCCTTTTTGCCTTCGTGTCATTATGCTCTGCAAAAATTTCAAATGATATGTTTCAAATTACTTTGTAACTCATTTGATAAATCAGGCACCCGTTCTGTTCTCCGACGATTCGTTTTCTTCAGTATCACTCACGCTGTAACCTTTATTTTCTTCATCACCCTGCCCCAAACTATCTGTCAGGGTTTCATCACGGCTGCCAGGCACATCTAAATCGCTTTCAGTCTGAATATCACCAAAACTGCCTTCGTTCAGCGGTTCACCCTCAAAATCAGCATTATCCATTCGTGCCCGGCGCAAATTATCTTCATCGCGGGTAGGCATATATGTATCGTCAGCCAATGCTTTTCGCTCGTCCCTGCCAACATCCCCACCGGTACCAGAGGTGTCTTCATCCGCATCACCATCGTCATCATTAAGGCCAACAATGTTTGCACCTTCCTCATCGTCTGATGAAATTGTGGTATCCGCCATTTCACCTAACCGGGGCACATGTACAAACTCCTGTCCGGGTATATCTTTTACATCAGGCAGGTCCATAATTACTTCTTCAGCTTCTAATTCTTTTGCATCCCTGGGATTGTCCGGCAAATCATTCGGCACAGTGGATCTCCGCTCTCCGTTATTGCCGGTTATATCACGTTCCCTTCCGTCTTTTAAATTTCTTTCGTTTGCCATAAAAAAGTTTAAACAGGATATAAAAATTTTATGCCGGACAGATATTAGCGGAAATTTTTTGAGAATCCTTGTTCAGCATTTATAGCACGACTGAAATAATTGCAATAGTTCCATCGTCATTTTTCTTTCCGGCAGAATGGTTTCATCAATTTGCATTACAGGCAAAATCTGTTTCGTTGTGCTGGTAATGAACGCCTCTTTTGCTTCTTTTAATTCATCCAGGTTAATTGGCCTTTCTTCAACCTTAAAGCTATTTCGTGCCAGTTCTAAAAGCTTCTTCCTTGTAATGCCAGCCAATATGTTTTCAGCAGGTGTTACCAGTACATCATCGCTTGTTACCATAAAAAAATTGTTTCGCGGACACTCTGTAATTAACCCGTCATGATGATAAAGAGCATCATTAAACCCTTTCTCCTTAAGCACCGGTTGTAGCCAGATCGCCATCAGGTAATCAATAGTTTTAATGCGGGAAAGTTGCCGTTGGTAAGGATAGGAGAGAAGCTTAAGTCCTTTTTCTATTTGTTCTTTTGCTGGAGAAGCAAAAGACTGTTGCGAAACTATAAAGTTTGGCTTTGCCGCTGTAAAGCCATCTTCTGAATAGCCGCCTGTTAACTGGAGCCGGATACCTGGTCCCGGCATATTGTTTCTTTTAATAAGTTCCAGGATTATATTTTTTATTTCCTGACGTGAAAATGTTATTGGCAGGTGCAAGCCTTCTGCCGATAGATAAAAGCGGTCTAAATGGTCCTCTATAAATAAAGGCTCATTTCCCACCAGCCTAAAAAAATCAAATACCCCGTAACCCCGCTGAACAGATAAATCCCTGAAATGTAAAACCGCTTTATCTTCTTCTACAAAATCACCATTTATAAAAACCTGTTTTGCCATACTCAAATTTTAAAAACATCGAAGATTTTTAACACCTCGGATGTTTATAGTTGCAGTCTTTGCCAAATTTATTTTAAAATCCAAAAATTTCTTTTCTCCTGTTGGCCGATTACAATTTGTTTCCCCTACTTTTGCCGTCCAAAAATTCAAGGTTAATAATGCCTACGATTCAACAATTAGTACGTAAAGGAAGAGAAATTATTCGTGCAAAAAGCAAGTCAAGAGCGTTAGATTCTTGTCCGCAGCGCCGTGGTGTTTGTACCCGTGTATATACTACAACGCCTAAGAAGCCTAACTCTGCGCTTCGTAAAGTTGCCAAAGTACGTTTAACCAATAAAATAGAAGTTATCGCTTACATTCCCGGTGAAGGCCATAACCTGCAGGAGCACTCAATTGTGTTGATCCGCGGTGGTCGTGTAAAGGATTTGCCAGGTGTACGATATCATATTGTTCGCGGTTCTTTGGATACTGCCGGTGTAAAAGACCGTAAGCAAAGCCGTTCTAAATACGGAACAAAAAGAGAAAAGGCCGGTGCAGCTAAACCTGCAGCAGCTGGTAAAAAGAAATAAGCAATTTGCAATAGGCAGAACAATAAATTAGTAATTAGAAATATTTAATTCTCATGCGTAAAGCACAAGCAAAAAAACTTCCCTTAGCTCCTGATCCACGTTATAATGACAAACTGGTTACCCGTTTTGTAAATAACATTATGTGGGAAGGCAAGAAAAGTGTTGCCTTCGATATTTTTTATAATTCACTTGAAAGAGTAGCTAAATCAACCGGTGAAGATGGATACGAGGTTTGGAAAAGAGCCTTGCAAAATGTAACACCTGGGGTAGAAGTGCGCAGCCGCCGTATTGGTGGGGCTACGTTCCAGATTCCTGCGGAAGTTCGCCAGGACAGAAAAGTTTCTTTAAGCATTAAATGGTTGATTCGTTATAGCCGTGAAAGAAACGGGCGCAGCATGGCCGATAAATTAGCGAATGAAATTGTAGCTGCAAGCAAGGGTGAAGGTGCCGCTTTTAAAAAGAAAGAAGATACACATCGTATGGCTGAAGCCAATAAGGCGTTCGCCCACTTTAGAATTTAAGTAAATACAAATCTTATAAATAAAATATCCCCTGCCATTAGCGGGGGATATTTTTTTATGGATAGATATAGCTGATTATGCTCTTGTATTCACATCGTCATTGCCGCTGTCATCACCTCCACCGCCACCTGTTGTGCCGCTATCAAATACATCAGTGCTACCAGTGATGCTTCCGGGAGTTTGAGAGCCGGTAGAAACATCAGAACCTTCGAAAGCACCGGTTGTACCTGCTGCGCCAGTTGTTAGCATATCATCAGATGAAGTACGTCCATTATTGCCTCTTCCACCACCACGATTGCCACCGCCCGAAGAACGGCCACCTGCACTAGCTACTCTTTCTCTTGTAGATTTACTGGCTGCTGCTAAACCCTTAGACGAAGCGCCTTTGGAAGCACCGCTTCTGCTACCACCCGAGGAGGATCCGCTACGTGAAGAGGATGAGCCTTTTGAGGCGCCTCCTTTTGAAGATGCTGAACCACCTCTTGAAGAACTGCTCCCTTTTGAAGATCCCGAGCCGCTTCTTGATGCAGATGAACCACCA
This sequence comes from Flavisolibacter sp., assembly GCA_028288675.1. Lineage (GTDB taxonomy): Bacteria > Bacteroidota > Bacteroidia > Chitinophagales > Chitinophagaceae > Flavisolibacter. The sequence continues at coordinate 31,086 of JAQBNG010000085.1, forward strand.
CGGCCTGAAGATTTAGAAGCTCCTTTTTTTGATGCAGTGCCTCTGCCGGATGAACCTTTAGAGGATGCCCCTTTTTTAGAAGCCCCTTTTTTAGATGCGGCTTTTGATGATGCGCCACCACGATTATTAGTGGCCCCACGGCTTGACGAACCACCCCGGTTTGACGAAGTTTTGGATGCAGCGCCTTTTTTAGAAGCACCTTTCTTAGAAGCACCTTTTTTGGATGCCCCTTTTTTAGATGCAGCTTTTGAAAAGGCACCACGGCCTGAAGATTTAGAAGCTCCTTTTTTTGATGCGTTGCCTCTGCCGGATGAACCTTTAGAGGATGCCCCTTTCTTGGATGCCCCTTTTTTAGATGCGGCTTTTGATGATGCGCCACTACGGCCCGCACCTTTTGAACTGGATGACTTGGAGGCTCCTTTAGAAGAAGCACCACGGCCTGATGATTTTTTAGAAGCACCTTTTTTAGATGCACCTTTTGAAGAACTGCCTTTTGAAGAGGCCTTGGAGGCTCCTTTTTTTGAAGCGGCTTTCTTTGTTGCTTTTGCCATTTTAATGGGTTTTAGTAAGAGTTAAATAAATTTCATTTTCTGAAATTACGAACGATATAATGATTTGCAAAAATTGTGCGAAGCAAAATTCATAATACGTTTTCTATACGTTATGCTATTTCTTGTTATTGGTGGCCGTATCAATAGTATAACCTTCTGTTGTATACTATAAAGCTGGTTTATGATTGGTTGCTGAAACATACTTGCACAGAGGCTTTCAGCCACTTAACTTCTTTTACAAGGAGCTTAACGAAACCCTGTTTTAGCCCTGTTTTTTGTAAGGCCGGAATGCTTACTTTTGCGCCTCCAAATTCAATTTTAATTATCATGGCAGACTTGAGATTTCAACGCAATTTTGGTATCGCCGCGCACATTGATGCGGGTAAGACTACCACAACTGAGCGTATCCTACGCTACACCGGTATGATTCACAAAATAGGTGAAGTACATGACGGTGCGGCTACTACCGACTGGATGGAACAGGAAAAAGAAAGAGGTATCACCATCACTTCTGCGGCTGTAAGCTGCCAGTGGAACTTCCCGACAAATAAGGGAACTGTCGATGCCAATTCTAAAAAATACGCTTTCAACATTATTGATACGCCGGGCCACGTTGACTTCACGGTGGAAGTTGAACGTTCTATGCGTGTACTTGATGGTTTGATCGCTTTATTCTCTGCTGTTGATGGCGTCGAGCCTCAATCGGAAACCGTATGGCGCCAGGCTAACCGTTACAATGTTCCCCGTATTGGTTTTGTAAATAAAATGGACCGTTCCGGTGCTGATTTTTTGATGGTAGTAAACCAGGTGCGTGAAATGCTCGGCTCTAAAGCTGTTCCACTTCAATTGCCAATTGGCGCTGAAGACGATTTTAAAGGCGTAGTTGATTTGATCAAGATGAAAGGAATCATATGGCACAATGAAACAGAGGGTATGACCTTTGACGAAATTGAAGTGCCTGCCGATATGTTAGAAGAAGCAACTGAATGGAGAGCTAATCTTGTAGAAGCTGTTGCCGAATATGATGACAGGTTAATGGAGAAATTTTTTGATGACCCTAATACAATTACAGAAGACGAATTACATATAGCCATTCGTAAAGCAACGATTGATCTAAGCATCGTTCCAATGATGTGCGGTTCTTCATTTAAAAATAAAGGTGTTCAAACTGCGTTGGATGGCGTTTGCCGTTACCTGCCTTCGCCAATGGATATCGAAGCAGTATCGGGCCTTAACCCCGATACAGGTGAAATAGAAACCCGCAAGCCCGATGCTAAAGAACCTTTCGCTGCATTGGCTTTTAAAATCATGACCGATCCGTTCGTAGGCCGTTTGGCTTTCTTCCGGGTTTACTCTGGTCATTTGGATGCTGGTTCTTATGTATTGAATGTAAGAAGCGGAAAGAAAGAACGTATCTCCCGCATCATGAAGATGTTTGCCAATAAGCAAAATCCGATTGACTTTATCGAAGCAGGTGATATTGGCGCTGCCGTTGGTTTTAAAGAGATCAAAACAGGTGATACACTTTGCCATGAAGATCATCCGATCACTTTGGAAAACATGTTTATTCCAGAACCGGTTATCTCTGTCGCGGTTGAACCTAAAACCCAGGCCGACGTTGACAGAATGGGTATGGCTATTTCTAAATTGGTAGAAGAAGATCCTACGTTGCGTGTAAAAACAGATGAAGATTCAGGACAAACGATTCTTTCAGGAATGGGAGAGCTGCACCTTGAGATCATCGTTGACCGTATGCGCCGCGAGTTTAAAGTAGAAGTAAACCAGGGAGCTCCGCAGGTTGCCTACAAAGAAGCATTTAATACTACTATCACACACCGCGAAACGCTTAAAAAGCAAACGGGTGGCCGTGGTAAATTCGCTGATATTCAGTTTGAATTAGGACCGGTTGATGCTGAATGGAAAGCAGAAAACCCTGACAAGCATTACCAGTTTGTAAACGCTCTTTTTGGTGGTTCTATTCCAAAGGAATTTATTCCTGCTATTCAAAAAGGTTTTGAAAACTCAATGGGCACAGGTGTATTGGCATCTTACCCTGTTGATAATTTAAAGGTTCGTGTATTTGATGGTTCTTTCCACGCAGTTGACTCCGATGCCATGTCGTTTGAACTTTGCGCCAAGCAGGGTTTCCGCGAAGCAGCCCGTAAAGCCAAGCCAGTATTACTTGAGCCGATAATGAGAGTGGAAGTGTTAACTCCTGACCAATACATGGGTGATGTTACCGGTGACTTGAACCGCCGTCGTGGTATGCTGGAAGGTATGGATACCCGTGCTGGTGTGCAGGTTATAAAGGCAAAAGTTCCATTGAGTGAAATGTTTGGTTATGTAACTCAATTGCGTTCTTTGTCTTCAGGCCGTGCATCATCTACTATGGAATTCTCGCATTATGCTCCTGCGCCAAATGGCATTGCTGAAGAAGTAATCGCCAAGAGTAAGGGTAAGGTGAATGCTGACTAAGATTTGTTTCACTACTATATTTTATTATGTTTGAACCCTCGCAATTGCGGGGGTTTCTTTTATCCGGTATTACCTACTAACTCTATGAAAAAACTATGTACACTTCTGTTTATTTCCAATCTTTTTATTTTATCAGGTTTTGCACAAACGCCGGGAGTGCAATGGCAAATAAATGACCGCAACGGTGTAGGTGACGGAACTGCATTGGCCACCAGCGATAGCGGGTTGATTTTAAGCTTAGGAAACAAACTATCCAAAATAGACAAGCATGGCTTATTGGAATGGAAAGTGACACCTGTGCAAACAATCGAAAGCTTCAAACATATCAGGAAAGGGGCTGATGGAAATTATTATGCATTTGGACAATCAGGGAACTTTTCAAACACCGACTTCTATGTGCTGAAATTTACCGGTTCCGGAACAATCCTATGGGAAAAAACCTTTGGCGGAAGCCAGAGAGAGGAGTTAGATGATGTGAAGGAAACAGCTGATGGCGGTTGGGTTTTAGGCGGGGCAACCTATTCAGGTGATGGTGATGTGATTCCTCCTACAAATCATTCGTACGATTCTACAAAGTCCGAAGTCTGGTTGATTAAAGTAAGCCCGTTGGGAAACAAGGTATGGACAAAAACCTTTGGCGGCTCGGAACATGAACACTTAAATCGCATTATAGGAAATCAGACTGATGGCTTTTTAATAGCTTGCTTTAGTAATAGTACTGACGGAGACTTTCAGGACTTCAATGCTTATAATTCAGCCTGGTTACTAAACCTTGACAATGCGGGAAATGTAATATGGAAAAAAAGGCAGGCTAATTTCAATACCATACACAGGACGTTTTGAAAACGCAGGGTAGCGGATATGTTTTGCTTGGTGATACAGCAACCTTTGGCGGTTTTACAAAGACGAATATTTTAATGGCGAAGATTGATTCTGAAGGAAACTCCATTTGGCAAAAAATACACGACCCTCATAATATTGACTATGAATTGGATGCCAGATTATTTCAACTACAGGATGGAAGCTTTACATTTTTAGCTTCCACTGAGACAATTGATACAGCAACACACCAGTTATTAGATATAGATGTTGTTTTGTATAAAACTGATAGTAATGGAAATCTCCTATGGCAAAAAGCTTATAATGGCAGTCAAAGGGAATATGCTACTATGCGTTTAAAGAACAATGACAATTTACTTGTAAACGTTGTAACCTTTTCTGCGGATGGAGATTTCAGTACTGGGTTTAATCAACCTGGCAATACAGAAAATGAAGATGTTTGGCTTATAGAAATTGACCCGGACGGAAATGAAATTTATAAACAGGTTTTCGGCGGTGCCGGTGATGACTATGCAGGCATTGAAATGCTTAACGACCAGATGTTTTTAATTGGTGCGTCTAATTCATTTGGTACGGTTTCGGGTGATTATAGCTTATGGATTACAAAAGTGGGTCCGGCAAATAACATAAAGGCTACAGCTTATTTAGATAATAACAGCAATGGCATCAAAGACGCTGATGAACCATTCACAACCAGAGCAACTATTTACGCTACTAAACAAGGTTCAACCATTTACTCACAAAAACTTTCAAACGGTGTATTTATCCTGAGTGTTGACACAGGAAATTATGTAGTCAATATTACGAATACAGGTTATTACATTCCTAATCCATCGACTGTCAACAGTTCTTTTTCAACTTATTTCAATACAGATTCAATCAGCTTCGCCCTGCAGCCCATACCCAATAAACAGGATTTGCAGGTGACCCTTTTCCCGCTAACACCGGCCCGCCCGGGATTTGCTGCCAGCTACCAGGTTCAATACAAAAATGTGGGCACTACTACCATAAGTTCGGGTAAGGTATCGCTGGTAAAAGACACCCGTCTGAATTTTATAACAAGCCTTCCAACTCCGGCAAGTATAACAGCCGATACCTTGCAATGGGGTTATTCCAATTTTGCTCCCGGCCAAACAGCTTCTTTACAAATTAATTTTACGGTAGCAGCGCCACCTGCGTCCAATTTTGGCGATACACTAAAATTGCTGGCAACTATCTACCCGGTTGCCGGCGATGAAACTCCTGCCGATGATACAGCTATACTGAAACAAAGGGTGGTTGGCTCTTACGATCCTAACGATAAAACGGAACGCAACGGCGGCCTTATAACTCCCGCTTTTATCAGTAAAGGCGAGGCCCTGCTTTACACTATCCGTTTTCAAAACACGGGCACAGATACTGCTTTTGGGGTAGCCGTAAGAGATACGTTAAGCAACAAAGTAGATGTAGCCACGCTGGAAATAATTTCTGCCAGCCATTTATATAAACTGGAGATAGAGGATAGTATTTTAATCTGGCAATTTGATAATATTCTGCTGCCTGACAGCACTACAAATGAAGCTGCCAGCCATGGCTATATTGTGTATCGCATCCGTCCTAAGGCCACAGTTTTTGGAGGTGAAATTATTCACAACACCGCTTCTATTTATTTTGATTTTAACCTGCCGGTTCTAACCAATGATGCATCAACGCTCGTAAAGGCTAACCTCGCCGTGTTGCCTCAAGGCTTGCTGAGCTTTTACGGAAACAGGCAGGAGCAAAAAGTGAATCTCTTTTGGAAAGTAGCGGACATTAATGGATTAAAAAAATTCAACATAGAGCGCAGTATTGACGGAATTAATTATACGCAAACAGGCAGCGCTTTTGCAGAAAGCTCTCGTATGAATTATATGTTCACCGATCTTTCATTTACTGCTTCACTTGTTATTTTCTATCGTTTAGCATTGATAGCTGGGGATGGAAGTTATAAATACAGCAATGTTCTGGCTTTCCATAAAGAAGGAGATAATGCCGGTGCGCTGGTTATTTCGCCGAACCCTGTGATGAAGCAATCTTCCATTTCTTTCAATGCTCTAAAAACAGGAAAGGCTGAACTCCAGGTTTTGACCGCAAGCGGAAATATTATTAGCCGTCAAGCCATTGACCTAACCCGAGGACTCAATGTATTTCCGTTAATTAAAAATTACGTGTTGGTTCCAGGTATTTATTTTTTGCGGATCATAAGCGGAGAAGTGAGGAAAACTACATCGTTCGTTATTAAATAATGCTTAGGAAATTTAAGAGTAAAACCTAAAATATATTAACAAATTCCTCTGTGCAACCCTTTAGGCATTGAATTTGTCCTTATTGGACTATTCAATGCCTTTTTTCATTCGGCCCGTTGAAGCCTATGGAAAACACCAATGGTCTTGAATATAGGGCTCCTTCGGGAGCCTTCCTTAATTGCGGATGCAGGATTTGAAAAGCCTGTCTGCCGGAAGGTTTGTGATCTCACAGCATTGTCTAAGGCTGTGCCTGCAATCTATTCTTTTCTACCTTTAACGGGTCGTGGAAAATGAAATAAGCGCCGGGTAAAGAACCGGCTACACTACTCAAATAAAACAGCAGGCTAATAATCACACCTATATGCGGATCTAAGCCAAAATAGATGGCGCCTTCTGCAAAAACCACTTCCCTGGTTCCCAATCCGCCACCTAATGAAAGCGGCAAAACTGAAACTACTGAAGCAGTAAGGAATATAAATATCCATTGTTGATGATCCATCCGGACATGGATGGCCGATAAAATGAAATATACCCCGATTACCTGGATCCCCTGCACCAGCAACCCCAAAAAAAGCGTAGCCCAAAAGCTGGATAGAAAGTCTTTGAAGAACTTTCTTATAACGATGTAAAAAATCAAAATTGAAATGAAGCAACCTGAAATTAAGATGGCATCAATCCATTTATCATCCAGAACAATTACTCCATAAATACAAAGCAAAATTCCCAAGCCCAACAAACCGCTAAATCTGTCCAATAATACCGCTGCACCTGTTTTTTTATAAGGTGCATCCATTCTTTTATTCAGTAAAACCACCTTATAAGCATCGCCGCTAATGGAACCAGGAAGAAATAGATTATAAAACATACCCAGCCAGTAAAGCTTCAGGTTTGTCCATTGAGATAAATGGAGATTAATGTTTTTGAAATAAATATTGAGGCGGTACGCGGCAATGATTTTCGAAAGAATATAAATGAAAACTGATGCAATCAGTAAAGGCCAGATTGCGTTTTTTAATGCTTCAAAAGCTTTGGTAAAATCAATCTTCGTGGAGATATACCAGAAACATAATACGGTAATTACCACTTTGAACAACAATTTCAAACCCTTGCTGAGCCTGGATTCTGTTTTGTCAGAAGTGTTTTTTTGTATGAGAGACATTATTGAATTAAATCCTGAAAGAAGATGCAAATAAAGGAAAATGATTGAAGAAATAAATTTGACAGGTGAACTTTGGCCATTGAAATACAAAGGAGTTTCAGGTCAATATAAAACTTGCAAACGGAAATTAAAGATTGTTATGCCTTTCTTCACAAAAATTCTTTCCTAAACTTTTGTCCGTTTAGTCTCATACCCATACTTTTGCACTCCCATTGTAAAAAATGGTGTTTGATTATGTCACAACGAATCAGAATTAAACTTCAGTCTTACGACCATAACCTGGTTGATAAATCAGCAGAGAAAATTGTAAAGACTGTCCGCAGCACAGGCGCAGTAGTAACAGGACCGATTCCTCTTCCTACACGTACTAAAATTTTTACGGTATTGCGTTCACCGCACGTAAACAAAAAAAGCCGCGAGCAGTTCCAGTTAGCTACACATAAACGCTTATTGGATATCTACACGTCGAGTTCAAGAACCGTAGACGCTCTTTCAAAGCTTGATTTGCCAAGTGGTGTGGAAGTAGAGATCAAAGCATAAACCTCAAACCCCTAAAAGGGTGTTGAAAAACAGTTCTTATAAATAAAACATTTCTCATCTCTCAACGTATCGCTTTGGCGAAACAGAAAAGAGCTCTGAATCTAAACGGCTCTCTTTCCAATTTGGAATTAAGAGTTAACATATAAACAAGCCCTTCGAGGTTTGTTTGTCGCCGGTACTTCCGAATCCCTTAAGGTGGATACAAAGGAAAAGGTCGGTTGATAAACCAGGATTGAAGACCCAATATTCCATGGGTCTGTCTTGTACAACCTTGCGGGGAGTAAACCGCAAAGAAAATGAAAGGAATTATTGGTAAAAAAATTGGGATGACCAGCATCTTTGATGCGAATGGCAAGCAAACCGCTTGTACCATTATCGAAGCTGGGCCCTGCGTAGTTACCCAGGTTAAAACGCAGGAATCAGATGGCTACACGGCCTTACAGGTAGGCTTCGGTGACAAGAAAGAAAAGCATACGAACGCTTCTGCTAAAAATCACTTCGCTAAAGCCAACACTCCGGCTAAAAGTTACGTAAAAGAATTTCGCAACTCATCTCTCGAAAAAAATATCGGTGATACTATTACTGTTGACATATTCGCAGAAGGCGATAAAGTTGAAGTAGTGGGTACAACAAAAGGAAAGGGTTTTCAGGGTGTTGTAAAACGCCATGGTTTCTCTGGTGTTGGTGAAGCATCTCACGGTCAGCATGATCGGCAGAGAGCACCGGGTTCTATTGGTGGATCATCTTATCCTGCCCGTGTATTCAAAGGGATGCGCATGGCCGGCCGCATGGGCCAGGATAGAGTAAAAGTAAAAGGACTCCAGGTAGTAAAAATTTTCCCTGAGAAGAATTACATATTAATCAGTGGTGCTGTTCCGGGCCACAATGGTTCAATCGTTTTAATCCAAAAGTAGGGACATGCCATGGTGTGTCTTATAAAGAAGATGTACCGGGTTAAAAACAAATTATCATGCAACTGAACGTTTTAAACATACAAGGACAAGAAACAGGCAGAACTGTTGAACTTCCTGAAGACATATTTGGCTTGGAACCTAATGACCACGCTATTTATTTAGCTGTAAAGCAATATTTAGGAGCCCAGCGTCAGGGAACGCATAAGGTTAAAACCCGTGCAGAAGTTAAAGGTTCAAGCCGCAAATTACATAAGCAAAAAGGTACCGGTGGCTCTCGTAAGGGTAATATCCGTAATCCTTTATATAAAGGTGGCGGTACCGTTTTCGGACCTAAGCCGCATAAGTATGACATTAAGTTGAACCGTAAGGTGAAGGACTTAGCTAAAATGTCTGCTTTGTCTCATAAGGCTAAGGAAAATGCTATCATTATTGTTGAAGATGTAACATTAGATGTGCCTAAAACAAAAACATTCATGAACATCTTAAATAGCCTGAAAGTAGGTGATAAGAAATTGATGTTCGTAATGCCTGAGTATAATGATAACGTTTATATTTCTTCCCGTAATGTAGGATCTGTTTTAACTACATTAATGAGTGATGTAAATACGTACGACCTGATTAATTCGGAAGTGTTAGTGTTAACCGAAAGCGCTGCGAAGATTTTTGCAAACGAAGAAGCGGAAGAAACCGCATAGTAATTAGCTGATTAGCCGATCTGATGATTTGCTGGTTAAGTTAGATTTTCAAATTTTCAAATTAGAGAAAGAAATGAAACTTTCTGAAGTATTAATAAAACCGATTTTAACCGAAAAAGCAAATGCCCAGCAGGAAAGCCTGCGTCGTTATGCTTTTCGTGTGTCCCGTAAGGCAAACAAACTGGAAATTAAAAAGGCAGTGGAAGACGTTTACGGCGTAACCATCACGGACGTAAATACGATCATGGTTCCGGGTAAAAGCAAAACCCGTCATACCAAGAAAGGGTTTACCAAAGGACAGAAGCAGGCTTACAAAAAAGCGTTGGTAACTGTAGCTGTCGGGGAAACAATTGATTTGTATAGCAATATCTAAGATCAGAAGATTACAAAAGCCATACGTCGAAATTTGGATTTTGAAATCTTGAAATAAACTAAGTATGGTCCGCAAGACCGCAAACCTTGCAAATTTTATATGGCACTAAAAAAATATAAACCTGTTACAGCCGGTACTCGTTGGAGAATCGGTAACGCATACGCAGAGATCACAACCAATGAGCCTGAAAAGTCTTTGCTGGAAGTAAAAGGACGCACTGGCGGACGTAACTTCCAGGGCCGCAGGGCAATGCGTTACATTGGTGGGGGGCATAAGAAAGCCTACCGTGTAATTGATTTCAAGCGTAATAAAGCTGGGATTCCTGCTACGGTTGCAACAATTGAGTACGATCCGAACCGCACTACATTTATTGCCTTATTGCATTATGCAGATGGTGAAAAAAGATATATCCTCGCTCCACAAGGTTTGCAGGTTGGCGCTACGGTTTTAAGTGGTGATAACATTGCTCCTGAACTAGGAAATGCATTACAGTTGAAAAGCATGCCTTTGGGTACTGTGGTCCATAACATCGAAATGCAGCCTGGCCAGGGTGGTAAGATTGCCCGGTCAGCCGGTGCATCTGCGCAGCTTTCTAACAAAGAAGAAAAGTATGCGATCTTAAAAATGCCAAGCGGCGAATTACGTAAAGTGCTTATCAATTGTTATGCAACAGTAGGTACTGCCAGTAATGGCGATCATCAACTGCAATCAATGGGTAAAGCAGGCCGTAATGTTTGGAAAGGTATTCGCCCCCGTGTTCGTGGTGTAGCCATGAACCCTGTAGATCACCCGATGGGTGGTGGTGAAGGCCGTGCCTCTGGCGGTCAGCCTCGCAGCAGAACTGGTCAATACTCCCGCGGATTAAAAACACGTACAAAAGGTAAGGGTAGCGATAAATTCATTATCCAGCGTAAGAACGGAAAGAAGCTGGCGAAATAATGAGTGATGGGTAATCAGTAATGAATGCTCCTCGATCATAAATCAACAATCAGTAATTAGAAATAATAACACATGGCTCGTTCAATTAAAAAAGGTCCTTATGTAGCAGCTCACCTGGAAGATAAAGTGGTAGCTATAAACGACGGCAAAAACAAAAAAGGCGTGATCAAAACATGGAGCCGCCGTTCAACGATCACTCCTGATTTTGTAGGCCATACGTTTGCTGTGCACAACGGAAACAAATTTATTCCAGTGTATGTAACAGAATTCATGGTGGGGCATAAGTTAGGCGAATTCGCTCCTACCAGAAATTTCAGAGGACACTCAAGTAAGAAGGGTTAATTGGTTAGGAGTTAGGAGTTAGGAGTTAAGCAACCCCAAATACCAAACGCCAGACCCCAAACAAAATATAAAATGGAAGCAGTAGCAAAACTGAGAAATTATCCGACATCACCCCGTAAGATGCGCTTGCTAGCAGATCTGATTCGCGGTATGAAAGTAGAAAAAGCGTTGGCCGAATTGGAATTCAATCCAAAGCATCCGTCAGTGCCTATGCGCAAGTTGGTTTTAAGTGCAATTAGTAACTGGAAGCAGAAGAATGAAGGTGGCGATGAAAGCCAGTTGATTGTAAAAACTATCATGGTAGATGGCGCAAGAACATTAAAGCGTATGCGTCCTGCACCACAGGGCCGAGGCTACCGTGTACGTAAAAGAAGCAATCACGTAACTGTAATTGTTGACGCAAAACCATAAAAAAACAAAATCACAACTTTCAAATCTCAAGCTACAACCTTGAAATTTGAGATTTGGTACTTGAAATTTAAAAATAAATCATGGGTCAAAAAGCAAATCCAATTGGTAACAGGTTAGGCATCATCCGTGGATGGGAATCTAACTGGTATGGCAACAAAAAAGACTTTGCCATTAAGCTGATTGAAGATCACAAAATCAGAACTTATCTAAATGCCCGTATCAGCAAAGGCGGTATTGCCAAAATTGTGATTGAAAGAACTTTAGGAAAGCTAATAATTACTATTCATACATCTAAGCCAGGTATTATCATCGGTAAGGGTGGTGGCGAAGTTGACCGGGTTAAAGAAGAGCTGAAAAAACTGACAGGTAAGGAAGACGTACAGATCAACATTCTTGAAATTCGTCGGCCTGAATTGGATGCAATGATTGTAGGCGATACAATTGCCCGTCAGATTGAAAACCGTATAAACTTTAAACGTGCTACTAAAATGGCCATTGCTTCTGCACTTCGTATGGGTGCTGAAGGAATTAAAGTTCAGTGTAGTGGTCGTTTGGGTGGTGCTGAAATTGCCCGTAGTGAAAAGTTCATGCAAGGCCGTGTTCCACTTCACACCTTCCGTATGGATATTGATTATGCCAACGTGTTTGCACAAACCGTTTACGGTAAAATTGGTATCAAAGTTTGGATTTGCCGAGGTGAAATTTTAGGCAAGCGTGACCTTAATCCAAATTTCATTGGTGGTAAGGATGCCGGTCAAAGTATGGGGGAAAGAAGAGACAATCGTGGTGGTGATTTCGGTGGAAGACGTGATGATCGTGGTGGAAGTGGTGGTGACCGCAGAGGCGGCGGCGGCCAAGGTGGAGGAAACTTCAACCGTGGTGGTGGTCAAGGTCAGGGAGGCGGTGGCCGTTCTGGTGGACAAGGCGGTGGCGGCGGACGCAGATAAAGAGATTGGCAGTTTGCATTAAGCAATTGACAATTTTAAAAAGTTCAATAATTATAAAGAATGGTTCGAGTTTAGGGTTCAACCCAAAACTACAAACCACAAACTATAAACTAAGTTATGTTACAGCCGAAAAGATCGAAGCACAGGAAGATGCAGAAAGGCCGCATGAAAGGCGATGCGAAAAGAGGGTTTACTATCGCTTTTGGTTCATATGCACTGAAGACTTTGGATAGCCATTGGATAACTGACCGTCAGATTGAAGCTGCCCGTCAGGCGTTAACCCGTCATATGAAACGTGAGGGTAACGTATGGATCCGCATTTTTCCTGACAAGCCTATCACCAATAAGCCTGCAGAGGTGCGCATGGGTAAGGGTAAAGGTAATCTTGAGTATTGGGCTGCTGTAGTAAAACCAGGCCGCATTCTTTTTGAGATTGACGGTGTGTCGGAAGAAGTAGCAAAAGGTGCTTTGCATCTAGCGGCAGGTAAGTTACCGGTAATGACAAAATTTGTTAAGCGTCGCGATTTAGAAGAGGCTTAATCAATCATAGATAAAACTGATTCACATGTCAAAGACAGTAGATTTTAAAAAGAGCATTGAAAGTTTAAACGATCAGGATCTGACGGCTCGTATAAAAGAAGATGAAGCCCGTTTAAAAAAACTTGAATTCGCTCATGCTATTTCTCCACTGGAAAACCCGGTGAGCATTCGTAACCTGCGCAGAGAGTTAGCTCGTTTAAAAACAGAACTAAAGAAGAAACAACTTAGTGCATAATTATCCGCTTAATGCGGACAAAGCTTAATAACATGGCTGAAAATACAACAGAAATAACAACAACAAGCGCTTCAGCGGAAGAACGCAACCTCCGTAAAACAAGGATTGGCGTTGTTACCAGCAATAAGATGACGAAGACCATTACCATCAAAGTGGAACGGAAAGTAAAGCATCCGATCTATGGTAAGTTCGTAAAAAAATCAACCAGCTTTCATGCCCACGATGAAAAGAATGAAGCGAACATTGGTGACATCGTTCGTATCATGGAAACACGCCCTTTGAGCAAAACGAAGCGTTGGAGATTGGTGGAAGTAATTGAGAAAGTTAAGTAATTCGATTATAAATGTTGAATTATGAATGATGAATGTTGAGTTCATAGTTCATAATTCATGATTCAAAATTAAAAAGATGATCCAGCAAGAATCTCGTTTGGCCGTAGCGGATAACAGTGGTGCTAAAGAAGTGCTTTGTATTCGTGTACTGGGAAACAGCGGCCAGCGTTATGCCGGTGTAGGTGATAAAATTGTAGTTACTGTAAAAGATGCAATTCCTGCTGGCGGTATCAAAAAAGGTACTGTTGCTAAAGCAGTGATTGTTAGAACCACAAATAAGTTACGTCGTAAGGATGGTTCTTATATCCGTTTCGATGATAATGCTGTAGTTATCTTAAATGCATCTGACGAGCCAAGAGGTACCCGTATTTTTGGGCCAGTTGCCCGTGAGCTTCGGGATAAGGGATACATGAAAATTATTTCGTTGGCCCCGGAAGTACTATAAAATATTGGTTAGTAAACTGGTTAGTTAGTTGATTAGTAATGAGCCGGTGAACGAATCAACTGATCGATAAATCAACGAAATTCCTGGCAGTATCAGGAAGTAAAACAGAAATAAAAATGAAGACAAGATTTAAACCTAAGTACAACATCAGAAAAGGCGATCAGGTGGTCGTTATTACTGGTGATGACAAGGATCTGAAAAAACCGCGTCTTGTAAAAGAGGTTTTAGTAGAAGATGGTAAAGTAATTGTTGAAGGTGCTAATATTATCACCAAACATACTAAGCCTTCTGCACAGAATACTAAAGGTGGTATCATTAAGAAAGAAGCGCCAATGCAAATCAGCAATGTTATGTTGTGGGATGGCAAGCAAGCTACCAAAGTGAAGCGTGAAGAAAAAGAAGGTAAAAAAGTTCGAATATCTAAAAAATCGGGAGGAATCATATAATGGCAACTACAAATCCTCGGCTACGAACAAAATATAAGGACGAAGTGATACCTGCTTTAATGAAGCGTTTTTCATATAAAAGCATAATGCAGGCTCCTCGTTTAGAGAAGATCGCAATCAACCGTGGTGTTAATGGCGCGGTGAATGATAAAAAATTGGTGGACATCGCTTTGGACGAACTAACTACAGTTACTGGTCAAAAGGCAATTGCCACGATGTCTAAGAAAGATATATCCAACTTTAAGCTTCGAAAGAACATGCCCATTGGTGCAAGAGTTACTTTACGCGGCGAGAAGATGTATGAATTCTTAGATCGTTTGATTGCTGTTGCACTTCCCCGTGTACGTGACTTTAAAGGTGTAAATGAAAAGTCATTTGATGGTCGCGGTAATTACACGATGGGTGTTACCGAGCAAATCATTTTTCCTGAGATTGATATTGACAAAGTAAGCCGCATTACTGGTATGGACATAACTTTTGTTACTACCGCTCAAACAGATGAAGAGGCCTACGAGTTATTAAGAGAGTTGGGAATGCCTTTCAGGAACGCAGTGAAAAAAGTAAGTGAATAATCGGCTTGTGATCTGGTTCAAACTGGTATCATTGATCTAAATAGAAAAAAAATTTAAAATTGAATTATGGCTAAAGAATCAGTAAAGGCCAGGCAACGTAAAAGAGAGAAAATGGTAGCTCAATATGCTGAAAAAAGAGATGCATTGAAGGTGGCCGGCGACTGGAAAGCTTTGGATGAAATGCCAAGGAATTCTTCCAGGGTACGTTTGAAAAACCGTTGCCAGATGACGGGTCGTCCAAGAGGATACAGCCGTTATTTTGGAGTATCGCGTATTGCCTTACGTGATATGGCTTTAAATGGTACAATACCTGGCTTGAAGAAAGCAAGCTGGTAGAAACAATTGGCAACTTGCAATAGGCAATTGTCAGTAGAAAATAAATTGTAAATAAATAAACTTATCCAATTGCTCCGAAGAAGTCGGGGTGTAGGAGGGAAATAATATGGTAACAGATCCTATTGCAGATTTTTTAACAAGAATTCGTAATGCGCAAATGGCTGGACACAGAATCGTTGAGATTCCAGCTTCTAACCTAAAAAAGCGTATGACAGAAATTTTGTACAATCAAGGTTATATTTTAAAGTACAAGTTTGAAGAGGATAACAAACAAGGCCTGATCAAAATAGCCCTGAAGTATGATGCCGCTACAAAGCAGGCAGCCATCCATAGTTTAGAAAGAGTAAGCCGTCCCGGTTTGCGTCACTACTCAAAGCCAGCCGATTTTCGTCGTGTGAAAAATGGTTTGGGTATCGCTATCCTTTCTACTTCTAAGGGAGTGTTAACCGATAAAGAAGCAAAAACACAGAATGTAGGCGGCGAAGTTCTTTGCTACATTTATTAATGTGCAAATGTGACAATTTGAAAATTTGAAAATGTTTTCGGATTGTCGTTAAATACTAAAGTTGAATGATAATTTAAGTTCTCTATACGGCAACTGAACACGTTCAACCTAATTTTCAAATTTTTTAATTTTCAAATTTCAAATTTATGTCTCGTATAGGTAAAGCTCCGATATCAGTTCCAGGCGGTGTCACAATTTCTGTAGGCAGCGATAATGTAGTAACTGTAAAAGGACCAAAAGGCGAATTGAAACAACCGATTGACCGTGATATTAAGGTGGAGGTAAAAGATGGTCAGATTAATGTTACACGCCCAACAGATCAAATTCGTCACCGTGCCCTGCATGGTTTATCAAGAGCCCTTGTAGCCAACCTTGTAAAAGGTGTTACAGATGGTTATACAAAAAAGTTGGAGTTGGTAGGTGTAGGTTTTAAAGCAGCTAATACAGGCAATGTATTAGACCTTGCTTTAGGCTATTCTCACAACATCATATTCGATATTCCAAAAGAATTAAAACTGGCTACAGAGCAGTTAAAGGGTCAAAACCCTACAATTACTTTGGAAGGTAACGACCGCCAGTTAATCGGACAAGTAGCAGCTAAAATTCGCAGCCTGCGTAAACCCGAGCCTTACAAAGGAAAAGGTGTTCGTTACTCAGGTGAAATTGTTCGTAAGAAAGCTGGTAAAGCGGCAGGTAAGTAAATCGTTAATTGGTTAATTAGGTTATTAGGTTTTGAAACCTTTGATCGTAATTAACCAATTACCCAATCAACAAAAAGTCCCTGGCAGTATCAGGGAACTAAATAAAAGTCAAATGAGAACAAGTGCAAAATTATCACGGAGACAAAACATCCGTTATCGCATCCGGGCTAAAATTGCCGGTACAGCCCAAAAGCCACGGCTTTCTGTATTTCGTAGCAATACAGAAATTTATTGCCAGCTGATTGATGATGTTAACAGCGTGACGTTAGCGGCAGCTTCTTCAAAGGAAAAGGACATCAAGGCACAAACTGGAAACAAGGTTGAAAAAAGCAAACTCGTTGGTCAGTCCTTAGCCCGTAAGGCTAAAGAATTAGGGTTAGAAACCGTGGTTTTTGACCGTGGCGGAAACTTATATCATGGCCGTGTGAAAGCAGTAGCTGACGGTGCAAGAGAAGGCGGACTAGTATTTTAAGATTGCAGATTACAGATTTTAGATTTTCTAAGGTCTGACTGTAATAAAAGCGAATCTGAAATCAAAAAATCTGAAATCGTAAATCGATATAATGGCAAAAGCAATTTTAAACAGAGTAAAAGCAAACGATCTTGAACTAAAAGATAAGGTGGTTGCTATCAATCGTGTAGTGAAAACTACCAAAGGTGGCCGTACGTTCTCTTTCTCTGCATTGGTAGTAGTAGGTAATGAAGCCGGCGTGGTAGGTCATGGCTTAGGCAAGGCTAAAGAAGTACAGGAAGCTATTACAAAAGGTATCGAAGATGCCAAGAAAAATCTCATCAAAGTTCCAGTAATGCACGGAACTATTCCTCACGACCAGTTAGCCAAAGTGGGCGCTGCTAAAGTACTTATAAAACCAGCTGCACATGGTACGGGTGTAATTGCAGGAGGTTCTATGCGTGCGGTGTTGGAAAGCGCCGGTATTACAGATGTATTGGCGAAATCATTAGGCTCTGCTAATCCGCATAATGTGGTTAAAGCAACTTTTGAAGCATTGGCACTTTTACGTGAGCCTATTGCTGTCTCTAAAACAAGAAGGGTTAGTTTAAAAAAAGTATTTAACGGATAAGAAAACAGTTGACAGTTTGCAGTTGGCAGTTGGCAGTGGGTAACCTTCTGAAATGGTAACAGTAAACCGAAAACGGTAAACTACTTATAAATGAAAAAGATAAAAGTCACTTTAATAAAAAGCCCTATTGACAGACCTAAGCGTCAGAAATTAACGCTGCAGGCTTTAGGCTTGAACAAAATGAATGCTACCAGAGAGGTAGAAGCCACTCCACAAATTTTAGGTATGGTTCGCACAGTGGAACATTTGATCGCTGTGGAAGAAGTAAATGCTTAAGAAATTAATAATTAGTAATTAAAAATTAAGGCGAGGATTTAATTATTCATTCTTAATTCTTAATTCATCAAAGCGAGGGGAGATAAACCCCGTAAGTAAAAATCAAAAAAAATGAAACTACACAATTTACGTCCTGCAAAAGGCGCGGTACACAAAGAAAAAAGATTAGGCCGAGGTGAAGCATCCGGTAAAGGAGGCACATCTACCAAAGGTAATAAAGGCCAGGAAGCACGTACTGGTTATCAACGCAAACTTGCACACGAAGGTGGTCAAATGCCAATCCAGCGCCGGGTTCCCAAGCGTGGATTTAAGAATTTTAATCGCATTGAGTATAAAGTATTCAATTTAGGCCAGATTGACCAGTTGGTTGAAAAGTATGGCATCCAGGAATTCTCCTTGGAAACCCTTTATACAAATGGCTTGATTAGCCAAACTGATCGGGTGAAAATTTTAGGAAACGGAGAGCTCAAAACTAAGTTGACCTTTAAGGTTAATGCTATGAGCGACAAAGCAAAGCAGGCCATCGAAACCGCTGGCGGCTCAATAGAGAAAGTGAAGTAATTTTCCTTAAATTGCAAGGCGCATTCAGTGCGTCTTTTTTTGTTACAAACTAATTTTCCCTCGTGAAGAATTTAATCAAGAACTTAAAGAATATCTGGAGTATAGAGGAGTTGCGAAGCAAAATTCTTTTTACCCTTCTTCTTTTATTCATTTACCGCTTAGGAACATTTATTGTTTTGCCTGGTATAGATCCTGAAGGGTTATCTGCTCTTAATGACCAGACGAACAGCAATGGTATCCTTGGACTCATCAATACATTTGCTGGTGGTGCTTTTTCGCAGGCATCCATTTTTGCGTTAGGTATCATGCCTTATATCTCTGCTTCCATCTTTATTCAATTGATGACTGTATTGGTTCCTCAGTTTCAAAAGATGCAGAAAGAAGGTGAAAGCGGCCGTAAAAAAATCAACCAGTGGACACGCTACCTCACTATAGCAGTTACTGTTGTTCAGGCTTCTGCTTATGTAGCTTACCTGCGCCAGATCACTCAACAGAGTGGGGGCATCTTACCCGGTTATGTTGATTTCTTCTGGTTATCAACCGTAGTCGTGCTTACAGCGGGAACCATGTTTGTCATGTGGATGGGAGAGAAGATCACCGACAAAGGATTAGGTAATGGTACTTCCCTTATCATCATGGTTGGTATTCTTGCTCGTCTGCCACAAGCCTTTATGCAGGAGTTAGGAAGTAAGTCTACACGCAGTGGCCAAATACTGATCTTCATCGTAGAAATTGCTATCCTGATTGCAATTATTATGGGTTGTATTTTGTTGGTACAGGGAGTTAGAAAAATACCAGTGAACTATGCCAAGCAAATTGTTGGCAACAGGCAGTTCGGTGGTGCAAGACAATTCTTACCAATTAAAGTAAACAGCGCAGGTGTAATGCCAATCATTTTTGCACAAGCTGTATTGTTTTTGCCGACTTTGTTTAACCTAACAGGAACACAAACGGGGCAAGGTATATCAGCTGTGTTCCAGGACCACTCTAATATTTACTACATGCTGGTCTATGCTGTAGTAGTAATTGGATTTACATTCCTGTATACTGCCTTAATATTTAATCCTAAACAAATTGCCGACAATCTAAAGCAGAATAACGGGTTTATTCCGGGAGTAAAGCCTGGTCAGCCTACCGCTGATTATATCGGTGGTATCATGGATAGAATTACATTGCCAGGCGCTTTTCTTTTGGCCTTTGTAGGTATTCTCCCGGGTATTGCACAGCGTCTCGGTGTACAGCCAAGTTTCTCAACATTCTTTGGCGGAACGTCATTGCTGATTATGGTTGGTGTTATCCTGGATACGCTGCAGCAAATTGAAACACAATTGTTGATGCGCCAATACGATGGTTTGATGAAAAGCGGACGTATTCAAGGCAGAACTGTAACACAGGCATCATACTAAATACTAAGTTAGAAGTACGAGGTACGAAAGAATTGAATTGAATTATAACAACTGAAACCTGGTGAGAATACTTACCAGGTTTTTTTATCAGTAGGGCGTGCAATTAGCATATCCTTTTGGATGAATGTAGAAACTATGATTTATTATAAAACAGAAGAGCAAATAGAAACAATGCGGCATAGTGCTTTGCTGGTCAGCGGCACACTCGCCGAAGTAGCAAAGATTTTAAAGCCAGGGTTGAAAACAATAGATATTGATCGCTTAATTGGAAGCATCATTAAAGACCACGGGGGCATTCCCTCATTTTTGAATTTTCATGGCTACCCTTTCAACTCCTGCATCTCGGTGAATGACGTAGTAGTGCATGGCTTTCCGAATAAAGAAGAATTGAAGGAAGGTGATATTGTTTCCATTGACATTGGCGTTTTTAAAAATGGCTATCATGGCGATCATGCCTATACGTTCATGATAGGAAAACCCTCTGACGAAATAGTGAAGTTGGTGAAAATTACCAAAGAATCTTTATACAAAGGCATTGAAAAGGCAGTAGCCGGGAACCGTATTGGCGATGTGGCTTTTGCTATTCAGGAGCACACGGAAAAAAAGAATGGTTATGGTGTGGTGAGAGAGTTAGTAGGGCACGGTTTAGGCAAAAGCATGCACGAAGACCCGCAGGTTCCCAACTACGGTAAGCGGGGTTCTGGTACGGTGATGAAAGAAGGTTTGGTAATTGCAATTGAGCCAATGATCAACATGGGAAAGAAGGAAGTGTATACCGAAGATGATGGCTGGACAGTGCGCACAAAAGACGGCAAGCCTTCTGTACACTTTGAACATGATGTATGTATAAGAAAAGGCAAGGCTGATGTACTTTCTAACTATTCTGAAATAGAAAAAGCAGAAAAGGAAAATCAGGCTTTGTTTTCAGATTATTAGTGTAAGCCCTCAGTCGAGGGCTTAATTTTTTACTGATGGAAAAGAAAAGATTAATTGTTATTGGTGGTGGTGCTGCGGGTTTTTTTTGTGCCATAAATGCCGCAAGGATGAACACTGGTTTACAGGTAACAATCCTTGAAAAAACTTCTAAGCTTTTATCAAAAGTAAAAGTTTCAGGCGGCGGAAGATGCAACGTTACCCATGCAAAATTTGATATTATTGAAATGAGCAAGTGCTATCCACGCGGTCAAAATTTCGTCAAAAGAACGTTCCACCAGTTCTTTA
The DNA here is from genome assembly GCA_028288675.1 of Flavisolibacter sp. GTDB lineage: Bacteria > Bacteroidota > Bacteroidia > Chitinophagales > Chitinophagaceae > Flavisolibacter. The sequence continues at coordinate 52,194 of JAQBNG010000085.1, forward strand.
CAACAGATACCATTCAATGGTTTGAGAAACGTGGTGTGAAAATCAAAGCAGAGAAGGATGGCCGCATGTTTCCTGATACCGATTCATCGCAAACTATTATTGATTGTTTGATGAAGGAAGCAAATTTGTACCGTGTAGAGATACGGATGAATGCGGAGGTAAAGGAATTAGCAGTTGACAATTTGCAATTTGCAATTCAGGTTGCGAATAACCCATTGCTTATTGCGGATTTTGTAGTCCTCGCTACCGGTGGTTATCCAAAAGCGACGATGTTTGACTGGCTAAAAAACCTTGGACATTCATTTTCAGAACCAGTTCCTTCCTTATTTACATTCAATTTGCCTAAGCACCCAATAACAGCTTTAATGGGTGTAAGTGTTGAGAAAGCCAGGGTAAAAATTGCAGGAACAAAGCTAATGGAGGAAGGCCCTGTTTTAATTACACATTGGGGGCTGAGTGGTCCCGCTATACTGCGTTTGAGCGCCTGGGGAGCAAGAGAGCTATCAGTTAAGAGTTATGAGTTTAAAGTTCATATAAACTGGATGCCGGAGTATAATGAACAAGGCTTAAAAGAAGTATTTATTCAAGCCCGTTCTATACAATCAACAAAGAAAATAAATAATTACAACCTTGGAAATTTGCCTAACAGGTTATGGCAATTTTTGTTGGAAGCATCGGGTGTAAAAGACGATATGCGCTTCGCAGATTTGCCTGCTAAAATTGAAAATGTGCTCATTAAAAATCTTGTTGATTACGTAGTAGAAGTAAAAGGCAAAACAACTTTTAAGGAAGAATTTGTAACCAGTGGCGGTGTTAATTTAAGTGAAGTTGATGCTAATACAATGATGAGTAAAAAACATCCAAACCTGTTTTTTGCCGGCGAAGTTTTAGATGTAGATGGCATCACCGGCGGCTTTAATTTCCAACATGCATGGACAAGTGGGTGGGTAGCGGCCAATACAATCGCACAAACACTCTGCTTATAATATTACATCAATGAAAACCATTGCATTGGAGCTGTTAAACAAAACTACTTACAGACGTGGTTAGATGTCAAATTAACGGTTGTATCAAATCTTTTCTCCATCACTTTATTATAAGCTGCTGAATCGCCCCTTGGAATTGATAAGGATTGCCAGTCATCTCCTTTTAGCCATTTACCTACATACACAATTTGTCCTACATGATAACTGTAATGTGCCAGTTGCCGGTTGATGGCATCCATCGCTAATAAAGGTTGCGAACGAATGGAAACGGTTTTCAATAAATTACCACCGGTTAGCGATTCTAAAGTACCGAGGAAAACATTCCAGCCTTCTTCCCATAATTGTAAAATGCTTCCTTTACTTAGGTTTTGTACTTCAAATTCAGCCTCTCGTCTGCGCCATTTTTTCTCACCGTCTTCGGTTAAAAATCAGTCCGGCGGCTAAGCATATTGCCATGCAAATGCTGAACAATTATAGCAATACTGGTAGAGGCTTTATTGGGTTGCAAAAGCATTTCTGCATCGTTCAATTGATCAAATGTTTTATCGCCTAAGGCTTTGTATTCTTTTACACGGTTGATAGTAGAGGATAAGAATTCAAAAGCAAGGTTCATGTAGTTATTATTGAATAGGCAAAATAAAACTATTGTTCAAAATTTATTCTGACAAAGAAAATTATGACATTTTAAAACCTATGTTCCTCACCTGTTGGCAGGGGACGTATATTTGCCGCCGTTAATAAATATTTATGGTTGATGTAATTCTCGGACTGCAATGGGGCGATGAAGGCAAGGGGAAAATAGTAGATTATTTCGCTTCGCAATACGATATTATAGCCCGGTTCCAAGGTGGCCCAAATGCGGGGCACACTTTGTATGTAGAAGATAAAAAGATTGTGCTGCACCAGATTCCTTCAGGTGTGTTTCATCAGCAAGCTATTAACCTTATTGGCAATGGCGTAGTGCTTGACCCAGGTACACTTCGAAGAGAGGCAGACACTGTTTCCGCCTTTGGCGTTGACCTCAAAAAAAATCTTTTTATTTCCGAGCGGACGCATCTTATTTTACCGACACACCGTGCTTTAGACAAAGCTGCTGAAGGCGCAAAAGGCGAAGGTAAGATTGGTTCTACCTTAAAAGGAATCGGCCCGGCCTATATGGATAAAACGGGGCGCAACGGCTTACGTGTAGGTGATCTGCTGCATAAAGGTTTTATTGCCCAATACATCAAGCTCCGATTAAAGCATCAAAAGCTTTTAGACAACTATAATTTTAATGAAGACATCTCCGCATGGGAAGAAGAGTTTTTTGAATCCATTGAATTTTTAAAATCATTGAACATTGTCAATGGTGAATATTTCCTCAACCAAAAAATTTCGGAAGGTAAAAAAGTACTGGCAGAAGGGGCGCAGGGAAGTATGCTGGATATAGATTTTGGTACATTTCCTTTTGTTACTTCAAGCAATACAATATCAGCCGGAGTGTGTAATGGTTTAGGTGTGGCTCCGCAAAAAATAAGGGAAGTCATTGGTGTAAGTAAAGCCTATTGTACGCGGGTTGGTGGAGGTCCTTTTCCAACAGAATTACATGATGAAGTAGGAGAAAAGCTTCGTAAGGTAGGCAGTGAGTTTGGTGCTACAACAGGCCGCCCGCGACGTTGCGGTTGGATGGATATGGTGGCTTTGCAATATGCCTGCATGTTGAATGGCGTTACGCAAATTGTAATGACAAAAGCAGATGTGCTGGATGCATTTGAAGAACTGCAAATTTGCACTTCTTATAAAATTAATGATAAGGAAATAAGTGAAATTCCTTTTCAAATGGCGCATGCACCAATAGAGCCGCAGTACAAAAGTTTTAAGGGTTGGAACAAAGAAACGTCATCCATAAAAACGCATGAAGAACTGCCGGTTGAAATGAAGGATTACATCCAGTTTATCAATGCTGCTTTGGGTGTAGAAGTTAAATACGTATCAAATGGCCCTGGCCGCGACCAGATAATTAAAGTATAACCAGAAAAATAGTTGTGAAAATTTGGAGGATTAAAATCCTTGTCTAAATTTTACAGCGATAATTATAAATAGCTATGGCAGAAATTTTAGTAGGGGACCTTACCTCAGGCACAACATTAATCGATACTTTAATCGCACAGGCGAAAGGACGTTCCTCCAAGTCGAAGAAAGACGAGGATGAAGATTTGGATGAAGAAGCACCAAAGAAAGGAGCAAAGAGATCTGATGATGATGACAGCGATGACGATGATGAAGTTGACGAGAAGGAATCGGATGATGATGAATGGGATCCTGACTTTGAAGAGTTTGATTTACCTAAATCAAAAAAAGGGAAGGGTAAGGATGCAGAAGAAGAGGAGGAGTTTAAAGTAGAGGAGGAAGAAGACTTCAAGGATATGGATCTATTCAATGAAAGCGCCGGTGGAAGTGGGAGTAATGATGATGACGATGATTATTAATTTTTAATTTCATACACCTGAATAGCTGCACATATCCACTTGCTGATGTTTTAGGGTTTAAACAAAAAGTGCTGAACTGGTTAAAAGGTTTCAGCACTTTTTGTTTTTTAGATAATCAGCAATACACTATTGCACCGCATCAGTACGAATGTTTGATAGCGGCCGGTATAACCACTTCAGTTGAAGGCGAAGACCTGGATAAGCTGGATGAATTTCTGATAAATAAGGCCTGGGTATTTGGGCACTTAGCCTACGCTTTATCTACTTCAATTCATCATTTT
>JAQBNG010000116.1 GCA_028288675.1 Flavisolibacter sp.
CAAAAAAACAAAAGAAATGAAAAAGAAGTTAATGTTCCTTGCGTTGGGAGTTGTTGCTGCCTGTTCAGTTGCCTTTTCCCAAGTTAATGTAAATGAAACCATCAATGGTAACAACATTGTTGGTACAGTTACCAATGTAAATTCGGGTCAAACACTAAATGTGGGTACTCAAATTACATTTGTGAGTGCTGGTGTTCAGTACACTTATCAAGTCACTACGGTTCCTTCTACTAATCCTGCTGGTATTTTATCGTTTATAGCCAACGCTATAAACAATGCGTTTAATACGGCTAGTGTTCGAGGTGCACTTGCTGGTGGTTTACTTCCTAATGTTTTTGGTAGTAATGCCGGGGAATTTTCGGTAACTTTCTTAAGACAAGAGAACGTACCATTTGATTTAGGACTAAGTGCTGTTTTAGGTGCTGGTGCAATTGCTGCTGTTAAAGCTCGCAGACGTAAAAAAGAACTTGAAATTGTAGCTTAATCTCCTTAAGATATTCTTATTAATTGGCCCCTTGTAAAAGGGGCTTTTTAATTTTATAGGCACTGACTCCTTCTTTAGAGTGTAGGTAGATTAACGTTTTTAACAATGAAGTGAACAGGATAGATTGAAATGCCTTAGATTTACGCTTAGTTAAAGATATAGTTGATAAAGTATAAATAGCCCCTTCCCAATGGGGCTATTGTATTTCATTGATACCTTATAGTGTTTAACTTTTATCTAGGCATGGATACCACGAGGTATGCTGCACAGGGCTGCAGTAAAGTCTGGAAGCTGCCTACAGACTTCTTATCAAAGTGTTACACCACACGGATTGACCAAATTTTAAAAGTGAAGGATTAGGCCAATTTTATGGCTATGCTCGATGAGTTTTTACAACAGCGTAAGCAGAACATAGGCGTAAGAGTGACAGACGTGACCATATTCTTGTTTGGTGGATTCTCTTTCCTATAGCCATGCTTTTTATAGCGTTTAGAATATGGCAATGTTTAAACTGACGGATATAAATATTGAACTATGATGAAGCCAAACGAACTGCGGATAGGTAACCTTGTAATTGATGAAAACGATGATGCTTGCCAAATAGCAAATGGCAGTGATATTGACAACCCAGAGAAGTTTGACCCTTGCCTTTGTCTATTGAAGCTCTGGATAGATTAAATAAAGAATTGTCAATTGATGTATCACACATCAAATACATGCACCAGTATCAAAACCTTTTCCATGCTTTAACAGAGGAAGAGCTGGAAGTAAACTTTTAAGTTACTTATTTTTGGCGCATGGTAGAAGTGATCTGCATTGATGATAATAACAAACCTGAAGGTATTCCAGGTAGGTTCTGGATAAAGGAAGGGGAGAAAGTACACATAACGCTTGTCACGTTTCATCCCATGCAGGATGGCGGTATTCAGGGCTGTGAACTGTATGAAAAACCACTGCCCCTTGAACATTGTGCTCCTTATAATTTTTGGAAGCTAAGTCGTTTTGGGATAACTGCAGATAACCTTAAAGAGTTAATTGAACTTATAGAGCAGTCTACAGAATTAAACGAAGTGGATATCCGTTCACTGATTGAAGAGTCAGAGCTTCAAACAATCTAAGCGTACTATACCATTAAAAGGGTCTAACAAAAAATCAGTTATTTGGAGGACTTCCTAGGGCCTTTGCATCCTTAGAATTTGTAGTCATTAGCTTCTCTAATCTTTCCATCTTTGCTTTTAATCTGTCCAGCTCTTGTTGTTGATCCTTAATTGCTTGTACAAGAACTGAAGTCATCCGGCTGTAGTCAAGTGCTTTATACCCGTCTTTATCAGTTTGCACTATCTCCGGAAAGTATTTCTCTAACTCTTGAGCAGAAAATCCCAGTTGCCTTTGGGCATTATATCCTTTAAAATCAGGCTTCCAATTATAAGTGATGGGCTGCAGGGATAAAACGGCAGAAAGGGTAGAAGTCAAAGGATGTATGTTTGTTTTGAACCGAATATCAGAAGAAGAAGATATGGTACCAGTAGCGGTGATGTTTCCCACAACAGAGAGTTTATCAGTAGGCGTACTAGTACCAATGCCCACATTGCCACTATTTGTCCATCGCAATGCAGTAGTACCATTAGAAGTTCCCAAAGTACCTCCTCCACTACCATAAAGTCTTGGTCCATCTATATTATCCGTGTTGCTATACTGTAACCCATGATTGAGATTGGGTGCACCCGTTGCGCCTCGTAAATAAAGGGGTTGATCATTTAATCTCAAGGCTTGGGATGCAACATGATTACCCAGGTTGTCAGCAAGCGTGCTAGCTGGAAGTGTTACTAAACTGCCATCAGAATTTTGCCCCAACAAGCCGTCTGAAAAACCTGGAACTTCAAAGATTTGCAGCTTTTTATCCAAATTAATAGAAACATAAGCATAGTTGCCGTTCACTGCCAAGCCAGAAGGCCATTGTCCTGTTGCAGTAGTGCTTTTCAACACGGGGCTTTGTGGGATCGTGACATCAAATACTTGTAGGGTCATGGCTGTGCCGTTGGTGATAAAAGCGCGGTTGCCCTGCACCTCGATTCTGTTTGGCCCAGAACCTGTAGAAGTGGTACTTATTAAAGCGGGAGCCAGCGGGTTGGATATATCAAAAATCTGGAAGTTATTGGCTCCAGCATTTACAATATAGGCCAAGTTTCCCTTAATCGTAATACGCTCAGGACCTGAGGCGGTTGATGTTGTGCTGACAAGTTGTGGGCTTAAGGGGTTGGAAACATCATACACTTTTAGTGCGTTGTCCAAGGCAAAAGCATAATTACCACTACCTGCAACCCCCTTCCATGAAAAGCCGTTTATGGTGCTTTTCACAACAGGCTGTATTCCCGAAATATCAACGATAGCAAAATCAGTGCTGCCGTTTGTTGCGAATGCAAGATTATTATTAACGCTTACATATTTAGGATCTAAACCTACGTAACAAGACCTGTCAGGACCGCCGCCACCCGTGACCCATAAATCATGACCGCCAATTCTAACTACACAAATTTTGCTTCCGCTTATAGCAATATCCCTCGGACTCCCTCCCAAAGAGGAAATGCTATTCTTTAGTTGTGGGCTTTGTGGATTCGTGACATCATATACATGAATGGCAAAATTATAGTCAGCAACATAGGCGGTGTTTCCAACAACCGCTACTGCCGTTGGATTGGCATAGGTTCCAGGGGGAGTTGAGGTTGTACTTTTAAGTATTGTCTGAAAGGTACCAAAGCCCGATGCAGAAGTAATGGAGGCGGTTGATAAACGGCCAATTGAATCGGTGCGTACAAAATTGCCGGCGGAGTTATTCATGGCCCTAACGCGTAAACTGCCATTAACATCTAACGTAGTTGTCGGTGAAGACGTGTTTATTCCTACATGTTGAGAAGCAGAAATTAAAGCGATAAATAGTAATGCAAACATTCCTAGAAACCTTTTCATAACAGTTGGTTTTTGTAGTATGAATTTAAGTAATGTTTTTATTATATAAAGTTTATTGTTATTGCATTTGGTCTTTAGATTCGTCTTGGTGATTAACAGGTAGAATCACAAGCTTGATAGCTCATCTTACTTTAAGCTAATTATTTATATCTATACTCATACACAGATCAGTTTTGCAAATTCAATTTCCTGAAGAGATCTAGCAAAGCAAATAGGAAGAAATAAAGTACCGGAATTGCCCCATTTATGAGGGTTGTTTGGGAAGGAGTGGCCTTACTCTGTTAACTACTAAAATAAGCAGCAAAAGTTAAAACATCGGCTTTAATTCCATGATATGGTAGAAGATGTTCATCCTACCTAAAGTTACTTAATTATACTTCGGAAGAATATGCCAGGATAGTTAAACCTTCTTTCCTTCACAATCAATCATGCAACAGCAAACCCGAGCACCTTAGTGTGCAAGAAATAGACATTCATGTACAAAAACAAAACGGCCTGTAGCTACAACTACGGGCCATCTGCATTTAGGGAAGTCCCTAAAGATTATTCATCACTTAAAAGTACACATTTATCCAAAACAACATCAAAGCAACAGGGCCAAGGCTTCTGCACCTGTACCAAAAGGTGCAAAACCTGTTTTACCAGGAAGCAGCAGCGCATCGAGAGATAAGAGAAGCGCTCCAAGAGTGTAGGAACATGCATGACCTCCTAGACTTTCTTTTCTCCACCGACTTTAGTAGGGCTGAAGCCCTCCTCTCCCTATTCTAACAGCGTATAGACGAACTTGGCGCTACCTCATCACAATCATTCTTCACTTTTTAATCAATCAATTTTTATGGAAATAGTCATTTATAACCCATCACAAGATGGGAACCAAAGCCCTCATGCCCTCACTGTAGCAGCAAAAGCCGAAGAGCCAAAGAAGCCTTCCTTTATTGAGGCTAACACAACACAAGGATCACTGCTTGAAATAAAGCACCGCCACATCATTCCTACCTACAAGGACAGCACGCCACTAATCTCTCATGCTGACTTTGTGGAGGTAGCCAACGAAACAGTGCACCCGTTCTTCGCTCCAGAAAGGATAGCAGGCCTTGACATTCGTGTGTCTCATCCTATTTTGGGCAGAATACCTGAAGCTAAAGAAAAGAACGTAAGTGAGCTGCAAGACTGGGAGAAAACGCCGTATTACGAACGTATGGCTTTTGTAATCCAGATTCCTTCCATTAGTGACAACATAGGAGCAAAAGATCTCCATGACTGTAGGAGGGGTGAGGAAGTACGATGGCTCTTCTCTGCGTACCGGGGCAGACCAGCAATTTAAAATCTTTGAGGCTACTCTGTAAAGGTGTGCTGCAATCTCTGCGTGGACAGAAAGGAAAGAAACTTGTTAAAATGCTGGAACAAAATATTTGGTTGTTATAGGAATGAATTGAGTAAACTAAATACGAAGATTTCCTTCTGTTGGTGACAAGAAAATCATGATATCAATAGTCACATAGAACTGATGCAGGAACTCTTATATTTATCAATCACTACAAAAAACTAAATCATATTGATACGCAATACTATTTTTCTCTGTTTTGTTCTATCGCTTTCGCTAGTGACAGCAGCACAGAATGAACGAACGAGCTTAAATTTTAATAAAGGCTGGAAATTTATCTTGGACAGTACACATCAATATAATGAGCCAGCCGTAAACGATGCAGGCTGGCGAACACTTGATCTTCCACACGATTGGAGCATAGAGCTGCCGTTTGATTCTGCCAGTCCTACAGGAAATGGTGGCGGCGCATTGCGTGGTGGCACAGGTTGGTATCGTAAAACATTTACAATACCTCCGGCGTATAAGGGCGAAAATATTTTTATCCATTTTGATGGGGTATATCAGAACAGCGAAGTGTGGATCAACGGGCATTCATTAGGTGCTCGTCCGAACGGATATATCTCTTTCCGGTATGATCTGACACCTTATATAAAATATGGTGCTGAGAAAAATATGATTGCTGTAAAAGTTGATAATCAAAAGCAGCCCAACTCAAGATGGTACAGTGGTTCGGGGATTTATAGGGACGTGAGGCTGGAGAAAACTGGGGTAGTCCATGTAGACAATTGGGGCACATTTGTAACTACGCCAACTGTTACAAAGGAGTACGCTTTAGTTACCTTGAGAACAACGATTGTACAACCATTTGGACATTTTACGGATTATGGCGCAACAATAAACACCAAAATTTATGATGCTGCAGGCAAACTAGTTGGACAGTCATCCATGCATGTGGCTATGGGTGATATTCGTACAATACCGCAAACAATCAAGATTAATAAACCACAACTTTGGTCAGTCGATCAACCTTATCTGTACAAAGCGGTGTCGGAAATAAAATCAAAGAATTTTGTTTTTGATACGTACGAAACTCCCTTCGGTATCCGCTACTTCAACTTTGATAAAGACAAAGGGTTTTCTCTCAACGGTAAGCCACTAAAAATTCTTGGTGTTTGTAATCATCACGACCTTGGTGCATTAGGTACTGCATTTAACATTAGAGCAGCCGAGCGCCAGTTAGAGCTACTAAAAGCTATGGGCTGCAATGGTATCCGCACAAGCCACAACCCGCCGGCACCACAGCTTTTAGACCTTTGCGATAAAATGGGTTTTATTGTTATTGATGAAGCCTTTGATATGTGGGCGAAATCTAAAAACAAGTATGATTACCACCTTGCCTGGAAGGATTGGCATGTAAAGGATCTGCAGGATCAGATTCTAAGAGATAGAAATCATCCTTCTGTATTTATGTGGAGTGTAGGCAATGAAATTGGTGAGCAATACAAGGATAAAAACGGCGATACATCAGGCCGTGTGATAGCAAGAGAGTTAGTGAGTATTATAAAAGCATTGGATACATCACGGCCGATTATTACGGCTAACAATGAAACGGGCATCAACAATAATATTATTCTGTCAGGCGCTTTTGAGTTGATAGGTTACAACTATCACCACGAAGACTGGGCACCGTTTCAGCAAAGATGGCCAGGTAAAGGCCTGGTTGTTACAGAAAGTACATCAGCCCTGCAAACCCGTGGTCATTACGATTTGGTTAACTCCGATACCATCCGCCGCTGGCCTAAACGCTGGGATCTTCCATTCAAAAATCCTACAGGTGGCTATACGGTTTCCGCTTATGATCATGTATCAGCGCCCTGGGGCTCCACGCATGAAGAAAGCATCAGGGAATTATTGAGATCTGATGTTGTTTCCGGTATGTACATCTGGACCGGGTTCGATTACATTGGTGAACCAACACCTTACCCTTGGCCAGCCCGCAGCTCTTACTTTGGAATTATAGATTTAGCCGGCTTCCCAAAAGATGTTTACTATTTGTACCAAAGTGTATTTACTAATACGCCTGTTTTGCATCTGTATCCGCACTGGAACTGGCAAAGTGGCGATACGGTTGATGTAGTTTCTTATTACAATAATGCCGATGAAGTGGAGTTGTTTCTGAATGGAAAGTCAATGGGAACAATGAACAAAAAAGAAGGTGACCTGCATGTAAAATGGAGACTGCCTTTTACTGCCGGTACTTTGAAAGCTGTATCGAAGAAAAGCGGCAAAATTGTTTTATCCAAAGAAGTA
>JAQBNG010000146.1 GCA_028288675.1 Flavisolibacter sp.
TACTTACATAAATTAGTAAAAGCCGGTTACCGCGTTGCTATTTGCGACCAGCTGGAAGACCCAAAAACCGCTGTAGGAATTGTAAAGCGTGGTGTAACAGAGATGGTTACTCCCGGTACGGCCACGAATGATAAACTGCTTGATTTTAATGCCAATAATTTTTTAGCTGCCATACATTTTACAGATTCAAAATATGGCCTCGCTTTTTTGGATGTTTCCACCGGGGAATTTTTTATTGCGGAAGGCGACCGCGAATATGCCGACAAATTATTAATGGGTTTTAAGCCTGCCGAAGTTATTTTTCAACGGCAAAACGGACGAAGATTTAAAGAGGAATTTGGCTCGCGGTTTTATACCTACACATTGGATGAATGGATCTTCAATTTTCAATATGCAGAAGAAGGATTGCTCAAACATTTTGACACACATTCTTTAAAAGGATATGGTATCGAAGGTTCAGACTTCGGCATTATTGCAGCAGGTGCGGTGCTGCATTATTTAAAAGAAACAGAGCATCCGAACCTGCAACATATCACTTCCATCCACCGCCTTGAACAAAGCGATTATTTATGGATGGACCGGTTTACCATTCGCAACCTGGAACTGATTCATAAAAGCAATGAAGGAAGTCAAACATTGCTTGATGTAATGGACGCAACGGTAACGCCGATGGGTGCAAGAATGCTGAAGCGATGGATTGTTTTTCCATTAAAAGACATTCAAAAAATAAACGAACGGTTAGGCGTGGTAGAGCATTTCATTCTGCAAACCGATCTAAGAAATAAGTTGTTGCAGGCACTGAAACTTTGTGGTGATATGGAAAGGCTGGTTTCTAAAGTTCCCTTGAAAAAGGTTAATCCAAGGGAGCTGTTGCAATTAGGCAGGGCGCTAAAGCAGGTTGAAATTATTAAGAAGGCCTGTACAGAATCGAGCAATGAATACCTGCAACGCTTGGCTGATGGACTAAACCCCTGTCACTATATTTCTGAAAAAATAGCTTCGGTTATTATTGAAAATCCACCGGCTCTGGCAAGTAAGGGAAGTTTCATCAACAAAGGTGTTCATAGAGAGTTGGATGAGTTGCGAAGCATCGCTCATCATGGAAAAGAATACCTTCTGCAACTGCAACAAAAGGAAAGTGAAACCACAGGAATTTCATCATTAAAAATTGGCTACAACAATGTTTTTGGTTATTATTTAGAAGTAACCAATTCGCATAAAAGCAAAGTACCACCGCAGTGGATGCGCAAGCAAACTTTGGCGAATGCGGAGCGCTATATCACACCTGAATTAAAAGAATACGAAGAAAAAATAACCGGCGCCGAAGAAAAAATATTGGCCATTGAACTGCAATTGTTTGATTCTTTATTAAATGAACTGCATGATTTTATTGCGCCGATCCAGGCTGATGCGCACAATGCAGCCATTATAGATTGTCTTTGTTGTTTTTCCAATAATGCACTTCAGTACAATTACAAGAAGCCTGTGCTGCACGAAGGTGACGAACTAGAAATTAAAGGAGGCCGCCACCCGGTGATTGAGCGTTCGTTGCCTCCTTCGGAACAATACATCAGCAATGATTTATTGCTGAATAAAGAAGAGCAGCAGATCATTATTTTAACGGGGCCGAATATGAGTGGTAAGTCGGCACTGCTACGGCAAACGGCCCTTATTACCTTGATGGCCCACACCGGAAGTTTTGTCCCTGCAACGGAAGCCAATATTTCACTTACCGATAAAATATTTACCCGTGTCGGCGCCTCTGATAATTTAAGCGCCGGCGAAAGCACCTTTATGGTGGAGATGAATGAAACAGCTTCCATCATCAACAATGTTTCATCACGCTGCCTTATTATACTGGATGAAATCGGGCGGGGCACTTCTACCTACGATGGTATTTCTATTGCGTGGAGCATTGCAGAACATCTGCATAATATTCCGCAACAACCCAAAACTTTTTTTGCTACGCACTACCATGAACTGAATGAATTAGAGAACAAATTGCCGAGGGTAAAAAACTTTCATGTCACCAATAAAGAAGTGGGCAACAAGATTATCTTCCTGCGTAAACTCGCACCCGGCGGCAGCACACATAGCTTCGGTATTCATGTAGCAAAAATGGCTGGCATGCCGGCAAGCCTTGTTCAACGGGCCAACGAAGTTTTAAAAACCCTTGAAGCCAAGCATGTGGATAGTAAACTTGGAGAAAATATAAAGAGTCTTTCTGCTCCTAAAATTCAGTTGAGCATTTTTGATGCGCACAGCCAAACCTTTAACGACATCCGTAAAATGCTGGAAGATTTTGACATTAACCGGCTTACTCCGGTGGAAGCTTTGCTGAAGCTGAATGAGATAAAGAACCTTTTAAAATAGCAGACAAATAACCCACACTTCACAATTGACAGACATCATATAGATTAAGACGAAGTGAAGCTATTTTCTAATGCATTTTGTTGACCAGCTTTGTTACTACTATGAAGCGACATTGGCGACGCTCCATTCATGGTTCCGTTCCTCATTCGACAAGCACTCTTCCAATATTTAGCTGAATTGTAATAACTCGGTTTTTGCCTTGTCATCCCGACGCAGGAGGGATCTCCAGGTTGTATTTTGATGAATGCTCCTATCGGTTTTACCCTTTGCAAGGGTCGCTTCAAAGATCCCTCCTGCGTCGGGGATGACAAGGCGACAGTGTTTATGATTACGGATAGATTAAATATTTAAAAAATGGTTGTTATAATGCTGAATAGAATTACAAAGCGTACAAGAGTGCGACGCAACAAAAGCTACATAGATATTCTGACCGCCGAGTACAAAAAATCATATTACATACCAGGTCTTAACTATTATTTCGGAAGGAGCCTGTGCAACTGCTACTTCCCATCAGGGGCTGAGATGTGCGCCTCAAACCAAACTTTCTCTTTGTTATCCCAGTCGCCATTATAATTCACAAATAACTGCTCCCCTGCTTCAATATCTCTCATTGCTTTTACAGCAATCACTTCTTTGCCAAAATGCATTTCATATTCGCAATTTGCTTCGTAAGAATGATTATACATTGGCACCAGGCCTAAAGCCATGCAACAGCGGTCTGCCTTTTCGCCCCATTCAAAAATGTAATCGTGCAATAAGGTTTTATCAAGCAGGATCCTTTCTTCCGCATTCATTACAATAACCGGGGCGGTCTCTATTAAAGTACCCGCCTCTATTGCTTGCTGCGTATAAACGCCACGGCCCATTTTCTTTGTGCCCTTAACCGAGACACCTTCCAGCAAAAAGCTCAACTGCGTTACCGCCATACTACAAATTGTTTTGCAATATAGGCAGCGTTAAAATACTGCACTAAATTTGGCGCATGACGTTGGAAACTTTGCAAGCGGAATTAGAGCATGTGCTGGAGAAGGGCGAACCCGAAGAGATTGGACATTTTCTTGACCAGCAAAACATCAGCGATGTAGCAGAGTTGATATACACGGTACCTGAACATGATGCTTCAATTATCATGTACATGTCTATCCATCGTGCCTCTGGTGTATTTAAAATTTTAGAAACGCTAACGCAGCAGGATATTATTCAAAAACTGCCACCGGAAAAAACAGCAGAACTCCTGAATGAACTCCCTCCTGATGACCGAACCTCGCTTTTAGAAGATTTGCCTGGTAGTGTTGTTAGAGAGCTTATCAAATTATTAAATCCTGAAGAACGTAAAATCACCCTATCGCTTTTAGGCTATCCCGAGAATAGTGTTGGCCGGTTGATGACGCCTGATTATGTATATGTGTATGAAAATAACACGGTGCAGCAGGTACTCGACGTCATTCGCCGTGTGGGGAAAAACAGCGAAACGATAGATGTGATTTATGTGATCAATGAAAAAGGCGAACTCCTCGATGACATTCGCATACGGGAGTTTATCCTGGCCTCTCCCAACCAAAAAGTGCTTGAGTTAATGGACGACAGGGTAATTGCTTTAAACGCTTACGCCGACCAGGAAGAAGCTAATGAAGCTTTTAAAATGAACAACCGCGTAGCCTTGCCTGTGGTAAGCAACAGCAATAAACTGCTGGGCATAGTTACCATAGATGATATTTTGTGGGTGGCCACAGAGGAGTTTAGCGAGGATATTCAAAAGATTGGTGGTACAGAGGCTTTGGACCAACCCTACCTGGAAATTTCATTGCTTCAGTTATTTAAAAAAAGAGTTGTCTGGATCATTGTCTTATTCATTGGCGAATTGATAACCATTAGCGCCATGCACCAGTTTGAAGATGAAATAGCAAAAGTGGTATTGCTGGCCACTTTTATTCCATTGATCATATCAAGCGGTGGAAACAGCGGTTCGCAGGCAGCTACCTTGGTTATACAGGCGATGGCGCTGCGTGAAGTAAGCATTGCCGATTGGTGGACGATCATGCGAAGGGAAATTATATCGGGTTTACTTTTAGGATTAACGCTTTGCATTCTTGGTATTGCCGTTATTTCTATCTGGCACTCTCTCTCCCATACATTTGGCGAGTATTATTTAAGCGTCGCTTTTACTATAGGTATTTCTTTAATGGGCGTAGTGCTTTGGGGAACACTGGTTGGCTCTATGCTACCGCTTATTTTAAAACGTTTGGGGGCAGACCCTGCCGCTTCTTCCACACCTTTTGTGGCTACGCTTGTTGATGTAACCGGGTTGATTATTTATTTTTCTGTAGCCTTACTGATACTGAAAGGAAAGTTGTTGTAGTTGACTTATTGTTACCTGCACCTGGTATAGGAAAGGGAAAACATAAACTAGGTTATGCAAAGGGCGTTCTCCCTTTAAGCAGCATTGAAATACATCAATTGTATCTAAAGGATGTTTTATTTATTCAACCAGAATTCCTGCTCCCAATCCTTATGCTGTTCTGTTTTTATCAGTTCGTCATAAATAGTTTCTTTGTCTTTTTGAGGTATCAATGTTTCTGCGTATGGGAAAAGAATTCTTTCTTCAAAACGAATATGCTCATTTAGCGCATCCGCTATCTGAAGAAAAATATCTTCATCAGGTATCATTCTATTTACATGAATTAGGGCTTCTATATCCTCATGGTCTGCAAACATTTTCATTACCCATTCATTTTCATCCGGTAAATGAACAGCAAGCACTTGTTCTTCTTTTTTAAAATGAGCACTTAATTCAGCGTCCCAAAACCATTGAATGTATTGTGAGATCAATTTATGATCTGTACCATTCTTCAACCCCTGCTTTATTTTCCACCCTAACAATAAACCTTCGTGGTGTTCTCTTGAAAGGGGCGCTAACTCTTTACTTCGTTTAATGGGCTTTATTTCGTCTGCCATAAAGCAAATCTACAGTGGCCAGGCAAACAAAACCGGTGACAGAGATTAAAAACAGGCAATGAAAAAGCCCCCGGTTGGCGAGGGCTTTCAGTTATTAACTGCTTACTCTTATTGAATAATGATCTTGCTAACGTTAGTGTAGGTTCCTGTTTCGTTCATCACTTTCACTAAATAATTTCCTGAAGCTATTTTTTGCGGAACTCTGAATTCTTCTACCTGCACTTTATTATTTACGTTCACAAATTGTGTACTGAATATTTTACCCCCAATATCCATTAATTGAACCTGGTAACGTCCCGGAGTTTGGTCGGCAAATGATAATTTAAAATAACCATCTGTAACCGGGTTTGGATAAACAGATACAGCATTCCTTCCAATGACTTCTTCTGTTGGCAGTTTTTTTATAAGAGGAGTTTCGGTTGCAACAACATCCGGCTGTGTTTCCTTTTTCTCTTTCTTTTCAAACGCTAAAGCCCCATTGGCCAAATCAGAAGCATTAAAGACAGAGCCGCCGCCGGAAACCTTTTCTGCTTCCAATGTATTCAAATCAAAACGGTAATAACCTGCTGTTGAATTTGAACTGCTCACAATTACTTTGCTGTCACCTTCGGCGATGGCGCCATTGGTACTATAGCCCTTTGGCAAATTCTTGATAGCGCCTAAATAAGTTGCCACCTTAGTATCAAGACTTATTTTAAATACAACACGGTTAGCTCCAATCAGGTAAATGTTTTTATTTTTATCCGCGATAACATCGCCACCATAAAACCTGCTGTTGTGTACAGAATTAGATCCATTTGCCCCATCATCAGTTAGTGCACCCAGGTCAATAATTTCTTGTTTTTTCTTTGTCGCAAACTGAATCAAATGATTCGCATCATTAGTTAAGGCGTATCCTTTACCATCTGATGCAATTACCATCCGGGTAATTTGAGATCCTGCATCACCCCGGCCTTTTACTACGCCAAAAGCTTCGTCTTCAAAATAAAAAATCTTTGGCGTTTTGGCTTTCAAATCAATGTACCGGAGTTGCGCAATGCCCATTGGCGTATAGTATAAACGATCGTGTTTTTTATCGTAAGCGCAAGCGGCGGAATTGGTGGCAAAAGGCTTCTCGATAATCACCTCCAGTTGCAGGTTGGTTCTTTTTTTTACCGGCTTACCAGATCGGGCATTTAAAATATCTATAGCATCGGCGCTTTTGTAAACAGATTGAACTTCTTCGCCGGTTGAAATATCTATCAAACGCACCTCGGTCCAATTAGAGTTTCCTTTTTGTACACCGGTGATGGCGTAGGCTGTAGTTTTTTGTGCTTGTGTGAAGGAGATAGCAAGGAGGCTTAATGAGAAGAGTAAAATTCGTTTCATGGTAAATGGTTTTGTACATTTAAATTACGATAAACTTCGTCGTTCTCTCGGTTTTATAGATGAAATAACTAAAAAAAATTATAAGTGGCAATGCTTCGGTTAAGCAGTTGTTTGGCGAAACCGGCACTTGCCAGGAGTGTATTCTGACTTTTGTTGAGTTCGCTAACGATAGAAGGCTGTAGGACCTTTACCAACCAGCAAAACATCAGTTATTGTTTTAGCTAATGGCAATACTTTGCTGAGTGGTATTACCATGTACGTATAACAAAACAGTAGTTTTTTTGTTAACACCTGCCATTCATCCGGCACTTTATCTTTGCAGCCTCTTATTTTTTAATATCAATTATTATCTGCCAGAGACAGACTTATTATATGAGTAGTAAAGGAAAAGTTTTAGTTGCCATGAGCGGCGGTATTGACAGCACTGTTACTGCTTTAATGCTTCATCATCAAGGATATGAAGTAGTAGGCATCACCATGAAGACCTGGGATTATGCGGCCAGCGGCGGATCGAAAAAGGAAACCGGCTGCTGCAACCTTGATTCATTTAACGATGCCCGCATGGCGGCTGTTCAGCATGGGTTCCCGCATTATATTTTAGACATACGCGATGAATTCGGCTCTTTTGTGGTTGACAATTTTGTAGAAGAATATTTAGCAGGCCGCACACCAAATCCCTGTGTACTCTGCAATACGCATATCAAGTGGCGTGCCTTATTAAAAAGGGCTGATGCTTTAGGATGCGAGTTTATCGCCACCGGGCACTATGCCAAAGTGCGACAGCATACCAATGGGCGTTACGTAATTAGTAAAGCAGTTGATGAAACCAAAGACCAGAGTTATGTACTCTGGGGCTTACAACAGGACCTATTATCACGAACAATATTACCACTGGGCACTTATCGCAAAACTGAAATCCGCCAAATGGCCCACGACTTTGGCTACCCGGAATTAGCTAAAAAAGCAGAGAGCTACGAGATTTGTTTTGTTCCTGATAACGACTACAGGGGGTTTTTAAAACGTAAGGTAGAAGGGCTTGAAGAAAAAGTTGCCGGCGGATCTTTTGTAAATAAAGAAGGAAAAATTTTAGGGCAGCACAAAGGCTATCCTTTTTATACTATCGGCCAACGTAAAGGACTGGATATTACATTTGGTAAACCAGCTTATGTTACCGCTATTGACCCAGATACAAATACAGTTGTATTAGGCGATGAAGAAGACCTGGAAAAGGAAGATATGAAGGTGGCCCGCGTCAACTGGATAAAGTACGATAGCATGACTGAGCAAATGGAGGCTGTTACCAAAATCCGTTATAAAGATGGAGGCAGCCATTCCATCATCACCCCTTCCGGCACTGATGTTTCGGTACGGTTTTTTGAAAAAGCCAAAGGCATTGCGCCGGGACAAAGCGCAGTTTTCTATGAAGGTGATGATGTGTTGGGGGGTGGGATAATTCAACGAGTGGTTTAACAGTTGAAAGGTTTAATAGTTGATTCGTCTAAATGTCCCACAGATATATGACTCAACCTACCAACTATTAAACTTTTCAACAATTTATATTAGTTTTATTGCGTTTGCCAATAGTGGTGACTTTTATCCAGAAATCCTTAATAAACTTATGAGACCAAATCATCTTTTAGCCTTTTTAACCGTCCTTCTTCTTTTTAGTTGTAAAAAAGAAACCGAAGAATTTCAGGCTGAGGCAGTTTCCGATTATCTTCTAACTAAACCCGGCAAATACATTACCTACCGTATAGATTCTATGGTTACTAGTAGGGGAGCCGCTTTTGTAGTACATTCTTACCAGGAAAAACACCAGGTAGATGCCTTAATCACCGATAACCTCGGACGGTCTTCTTACAGGGTTTTTCGTTACCTGCGCGATACATTAGGCATTGACCCCTGGAAACCTTCTGGTTCTTACTTTATTACTCCATTAAATAATACCGCAGAAGTGATTGAAGACAACCTTCGCTTCTTAAAACTTGCGGGCCCGATAAAAGAAAATAATTCCTGGAAAGGAAACCGCTTCTTGCCTGCGGATTTATATTCATCATACGATCTGGATGCAAACGGCATAGAAGAATGGGAGTACAATTATACTAGTGCCGGAGCTGCGGTTATTCTTGGAGGTAAACCTTATGCCAATGTTGTTGCAATAGAACAGGTGAACGAAAGCATAAATGCGCCAGTAACGAATTTTGGAGATTATGGCTTTAAAAATTATTCGGTAGAGCAATATGCAAAGGGCCTAGGCTTGATTTACCAGGAACTTATTATTTGGCAATATCAGCCAACAACTGTGAGCCGGCCCGGTTACAGGGGCTTTGGCGTAAAGCGTTCTATCATTGATCATAATTAATAACCTGTATGAAGAAGATTTTTTTGTGCCTTATATTGATAATTGCAGTTAAGATAAGTGAGGCGCAATTTAGCCGGTATATTATACAATTCAGAAACAAAGCCGGTTCATCTTTTTCATTAAATAATCCTATTCAGTATTTATCTCAAAAAGCTATTGACAGAAGAACAAGATATTCAATAGCAGTTGATAGCACCGACCTTCCAATTACACCAAGATACATTGACAGTATACGGTTAGCTGGCGCAGTTACTATTTTAAATTCCTCCCGCTGGCTCAACCAGGTTTCCATTCAAACATCTGATGCAGCCGCTTTGTCAAAGATCAATAGCTTTCCGTTTGTGCAAGTTGTTGCGCCTATCGCTTCAAGAACCGCCGCTACCCTGGCAAATAAGAAACCAGATGCAGAAAGCCAAAGAGTTTTAAATACTGCCGGTACAACTAATGTTACCGCCGATTTTTTTAGCTATGGATCCTCTTATAATCAGGTACATATTCACAACGGTGAATTCTTACACAACATTGGCCTGCGAGGGCAGAACATGACAATTGGAATTTTTGATGGTGGTTTTTTTCACTACACCACTTTAAAATCATTTGATAGTGTAAATATCAACGGCCAGGTTTTAGGCACCTATGATTTTGTGGCAAGGGAGCAAAGTGTAATTGAAGATGATTCGCACGGCATGCAATGCTTCTCTGTTATCGCAGCAAACATTCCCGGGCAATTTGTAGGGACGGCACCGAAGGCAAATTTTTATTTATTTCGAAGTGAAGACGGCGCTTCGGAATTTCCAATTGAAGAACATAACTGGGTTTGCGCTGCGGAAAGATTGGATAGTAGCGGAGGCGATTTAATTTCTTCTTCACTAGGCTATAATACGTTTGACGATCCTGCATTTAATCATACATATGCTGATATGAACGGCAATACAACCATTGTTACAAGAGGTGCAGACCTCGCTGCTAAAAAAGGATTATTTGTTATCAACTCCGCAGGCAATGAGGGTAATAATTCATGGAAATTTATAGCTGCTCCTGCAGATGGAGATAGTGTTATGGCTGTAGGCGCCGTTGATGCAAGCGGTGGTGTTGCCCCCTTTTCAAGTTATGGGCCTTCATCAGATAATCAAACAAAACCCGATGTAGCATCGGTAGGTGTAAATACGGTTGTACAAACTCCTTCAAATACTATCGGCACTAATAGTGGAACTTCTTTTTCCGCCCCCAATATTGCCGGCCTTACAACCTGCCTATGGCAAGGTTTCCAGGAGTTCAATAACATAAAGATCTTAAATGCACTTCGCCAGTCAGGCAGTAAAGCGGCATCACCCGATAATCGTGTTGGTTATGGCATACCCGATGTAAAAAAAGCGGTGCTCATTTTATTAAAAGATTTTTCCACAGCATCCGCAACCGCATCTTCCTGTAAGAATACTATCAGCTGGACAAGCAAGGATGTAAGCTCTATGAAGTATGAAATTGAACGCAAAACCGCAGGTGAAACGGCCTATACAAAAGTGGGTGAGCGCCAAGGGGCAGGTACTTCATTCAGCAGCAGGACTTATAGTTTTGATGACAGCTTAATTAATGTGCAGGCTGGCCTTATATCCTACCGCATCCGTCAGATAATTGATACCGCCACCACAACTTTAAGTGCAGATTATATTGATACTGTTTCGGTAAATCTTGCTTCTTCCTGCATCACCACAGCTATTAACCCGGTTACAGGCATTGGCGAAGAAGTGATTTTAATGCCTAACCCAGTAAAAGAGAGGTTTGCTTTAAAAATTACTACTTCATATCCGGTACAAAAATTAGTTATCAGGGTAATAAATAACAAGGGCCAGGTTCTTTCTGTTATACGCAATAGCAAAGGCAGTGGTACTACTACCATCGAACTTCCATCTGCTTACCTTGCAAGCGGCCAGTATTATGTAAGTATATATAATGATGAGAAGCTGATTGCCACAAAAGAGCTGATTAAATTACAATAAGAATAAGGCAGCAAAAAGCGTATCGGCTTTATCGGCATAGCCTTTAAAATATTCCTGCTTTACCAATTTCATCCCCGTCTTTTGAACGATGTAATCCGCTACATCTTCGTTTTCTTTTTTAAAGACAGAACAGGTTATATACAAAAAGCATCCACCAGCTTTTAACGACCTGGCTGCATTTACCGCAATCTTTTTTTGAAGGCTTGCATAAGCTTCAATCTTCTTTTTTTGGAAAAAGCATAGCTGCTCCGGTGTACGGCTCCAGGTACCTGAACCACTGCAAGGCGCATCGCAAATGATAACATCAAATTTTTGTTTTGATATAAATGTTGAGGAAGAAACATCGGCAATAAATGACTGGTACTGTTCGATGCCGGCTCTTTTGAAACGGGCTTTTAAATTATGCAGAATACTTTCTCTTATGTCGGAAACAGTAAGGTGAGCCTTAGGGAAATGATCGTGCAGCAGGATGGTTTTTCCACCGCTGGCAGCACAACAATCCCAACAAGTAAATAAAGCAGGCAGTTGCTGCTCTTTTAAAGCATTTATTACTTGCTGTGAGCTTTTATCCTGTATTACCACTTCGCTATCTACGTGTAATACTTCATCAACCTTAGTCATATTAGGAAGCCTGATACAATCATTTTCAATAAAAAATTGAAGAGAAGCCGCCTCTAATTTCTGAATGACATTACTTCTTTTGCCTGGCCGTATACGAAGAAATAAATCGGGTTGAATAAGATGCGATTCAGTAAATGATTGCTTATCTATTTGATTGCCTATCTGATCTGAAAAAGAGAAAATAGAATCTACTTCCTCATAGCCAATAAAATGCAGTTTTTCTTTTATTGACAGAATAGAATGATCGCTCCATTGCGGCATCAACTCTTTTATGAAAACACTTTCTTTATTGCATAAAAATTGACCAATCAGGAGACGCTCTTCTGTTGATTTGTTCATCCATCCTTTCCCTATACGGTAATAACAATGACACAGGTCACTAACCACCTTCCGGTCTTTAGAACCAAACTTTTTATTTTCTCTGAAATAATTTTTTAACCAGGCAGAAAAGGGAAGAGTGCCCTTGTAGTGCACTAAAATTGTTTTAGCCGATTGCAGGTAAGAGTAAAGCCTCATTTGCAAATTTGCAGAAAAAACTTACGGCCTGCCAAGTTGAAATCTTACGAGACCATAAGAAAATATTCTATCGAAATGAATTTCTTCAAAAAAAAGACCGTTTCACAATTTTTGAAACGGTCTCTTGATAAGAAGATTATATACACTTTACTGATAAAAAAAAGTATAGTTGGTAGTTTGTGTAGGTTGTCCGGTTATAACGGCTACGACCGTTCCAGACACAGGTTTATTTCCTGCCCCATTAACGTAGGTTGTAGTAATGACGACATTTACGGGCGGCGAAGTCGTCATGGAACTAGTTTCCATTTTAGTTATAACATGTGTACCGGTATTGGGCAAGCCATTTAGCGCAAAATTTTGCGCTGCGCTGGGAGCCACATACACATTATTAACACTTGATGTCCCATAGGTATATTTCCATTCTCCATCCAAATCCATCGCACCGTTAGGATTGGCAACATCAGTGTACAGTTTCATATTCATTACTCTGTCCGATGCATCATATGTGAAGTCATACTTACTATTCATCATAATACTACCGGGCATCACCGTCGAGAACATATACGAGTTATATGACATCATCTTGCCGGATGTATAAGTATAAACCGAACTATCAATAGTGCCCATAGAAATGCCTCCCATATCCATATTCATGATGTGAACACTATAGTCATAATTCATAGTGGATGCATTTGGATAATGAAACGTTTTTACAGCCGTATCGGAAGTTGTCCCCGGCATGTCGGCTATTTTCTGAAGCACCTTCGTTATACGGCCTACGCCGTCCCGCATATACTTATGAAAGCTATTAACAGGCATTCCGCCGGAAGTTCCGGAAATGGTCATTGTTTCCAGCCTTTTTTGAGAATCGTAGGTGTATAAAGTGGTTTGTGTTTCGGAGCCGGTAATGGCCACTGTTTTTACAAGGAGTCCCGAGGTGTTTCCGTTTCCGTTGCCGCCACCAGGACCTGTTCCAGTTCCGCCGCCCCCATTGTTTTGAAGAAGATCTGAAGAAATTTCCTTTTGGCAGGAAGCCAATAATAGCACAGTGCTCAAAGCAGTTAGTAAACGTTTCATAGTTTGGAATTTAGCGGTAAAATAATTATAATTCTAACAAAGCCTTCACCGGGTCTTTTCCAAAAAGCAGAAGCTCAGGATTTTCCAGCAATTCTTTTACACGAACAAGAAAAGAAACAGATTCACGTCCGTCAATAATACGGTGGTCATAACTAAGGGCTAAATACATCATTGGGCGTATAACAATTTGTCCATCTACGACCACAGGACGTTCCTGTATTTTATGCATGCCTAAAATAGCCGACTGTGGAATATTAATAATTGGCGTACTTAGCAAAGAGCCAAACACACCGCCATTAGTGATGGTAAAAGTGCCGCCCTGCATTTCTTCCATAGTTAATTTATTATCCCGGGCCTTGGTCGCCAGTTCCACTACTTTCTTTTCTATCCCAGCCATGCTTAAACTTTCAGCATTACGAATTACCGGAACTACCAACCCTTTTGGCGCAGATACAGCTATAGAAATATCGCAGTAGTTATGATGCAAAATTGAGTCGCCATCAATATAGGCATTTACCTTAGGCCACTCAGCCAGACCAAAACAACAGGCTTTAACAAAGAACGACATGAAGCCAAGGTTCACTCCATTTTTCTCTTTGAACTTGTCCTTGTTTGCAGTGCGTATTGCCATGATCTTACTCATATCCACTTCGTTAAAAGTGGTAAGCATAGCGGTTGTATTTTTTGCTTCAACCAGGCGCCGGCTGACTGTTTTCCGCAGGTTGCTCATCTTCTCGCGGCCTTCGGTGCGATTGAATAATTCAACGCCGGGCTTTGTACCAGGATGCTCTAATGCGTTTAGCACATCGTCTTTTAGAATCTTTCCGTTAGGGCCGCTTGGTTGAATATTTTTTGGGTCAACTTTTTTATCAGCAATAATGGCGGAGGCAATGGGAGTTGCTTTGAGGTCTGTTTGGGGCTTGGGGGCTTGGGGTTGGGCCGCTGCCACTGCATCTGTTTTACTTATTGCCGGTTGCCCATTGCCGGTTGCCTGTACATTTTCAACTGCAGGCACTGTTCCTTTTTCTTCTTGCTTATTGCCCATTGCCTGTTGCCCATTGCCTCCCTCCGGTTTAGCGGCTTTATCATCAATCTGCGCTACCGTGTCCCCAATATTTAAAGTATCTCCTTCCTTACCTACTGTTTTTAATATGCCGGCTTGTTCCGCATTTAATTCAAAGGTGGCTTTTTCACTTTCCAGTTCGGCAATCACTTCATCACGCTCTACATAATCGCCATCGGCTTTCAACCATTTCACAAGGGTTACTTCGTTTATGGATTCGCCAACGGTTGGTACTTTAATTTCAATCATAACTTTAATCTAAGTGTCGCAAATTTCGGGTAAAAAAGATAATAAAAAAGAAAGCCCTTTGCTTTATTCGTGTTTCGGCAAAGGGCTTACAATTTATTTTCTATAATTATCAAATACTGAACGCCGTCTCTACAATTTCCGCCTGCTCCTGCGCATGAACTTTACTGTACCCTGTCGCCGTAGAGGCACTTGGCTGACGGCTGATGATGCCATAATTGATAGTCTTTAAGTTCATTTGCAAGAAAGAGGCTGCACCCATATTCAGCGGCTCTTCCTGCACCCAGAACCAGGTTGCCTTGTTGTACTTTTTATAAAGTTCCTCCAGTTGCTTATACGGCAATGGGTAGATTTGTTCAAGCCTGATAACGGCTACATCTTTTCTTCCTTCTTTTTGCTGATGATCCGCTAAATCAAAATACACTTTACCACTGCAGAATAAAACTTTCTTTACGCTTGCTGCATCGCCTGCAAAAGTATCATCAATCACTTCCTTAAACCCTCCGGTTGTAAACTCGGTTATATGAGAGTAAGTAGCAGGTAAACGAAGGTTAGCCTTTGGTGAAAAATTGATAAGTGGCTTACGGAAAGCCCATGTCATCTGGCGGCGAAGCGCATGAAACAAATTGGCAGAAGTAGTAATGTTGGTTACTACCATATTCAGCTCAGCACATAGTTGTAAAAAGCGTTCAATTCTGCCACTGCTATGCTCAGGACCCTGGCCTTCGTAACCGTGTGGCAATAACATTACCACACCGCTCATGCGCTGCCACTTTTGTTCGGATGAAGAAATGAATTGGTCAATGATGATTTGTGCGCCATTGGCAAAATCGCCAAACTGCGCTTCCCACAAAACAAGGTTGTTAGGGTTAGCCATGGCATAACCATATTCAAAGCCCAGCACCCCATATTCGCTTAGCAAAGAATTATAAATTTTAAATTTTGACTGGCCTTCCTGAAAATGATCTAAGCGGTTATATTCTTCATTTGTTTTTTCATCGTAAAGAACAGAATGACGGTGCGAGAAAGTGCCTCGTTTTACATCCTGCCCACTCATACGAACCTGTTTATTTTCGACTAACAAGCTGCTATAGCCTAATAATTCGCCTGTAGCCCAATCTACTTTTTGTTCAGCTTCAAACAGCTTGACTTTATCCTGGAGAATTTTATCCACTTTACGCAGAGGAGTAAAACCTTCGGGATATTTCATCAGGCCATTGAACAACTTTCTAAAGCTTTCTTCGCTTATCGCTGTTACCGGCGACCTGTCAAAATCTTCTTCGGTAGCCCTGCGTAAACTCTTCCACCACATTTCCGGCTGCTGATAATTGTATGGCAACGGATTTTGTTTTATTTCATCCAGGCGCTCCTGCAAATCGGTCCAGAATTGCTTTTCCATGTCCTTCGCCATTTGCTGCGCATCGCTTTCACCATTTTGCAAAAGATAAGCTACATACGTTTCCCGCGGATTGGCATGCTTGTCAATCATAGCATACAACTGCGGCTGTGTAAACTTTGGATCATCGCCCTCATTGTGCCCATGCCTGCGATAGCAAACCATGTCAATAAAAATATCTGAGTTGAATTCCTGCCTGTACCTTGTTGCAATCTCAACACATTTTACTACGGCCTCCGGATCGTCACCATTTACATGGATAACCGGCGCCTGGATGGTCGCTGCCACTGAGGTTGAATAGTCAGAACTTCTCGCATCATCAAAATCGGTGGTAAAACCAATCTGGTTATTGATAACAAAATGGATGGTTCCGCCGGTGTAATAACCATCCAGTTTACTCATTTGCACAATCTCGTAAACGATTCCTTGCCCTGCGTGTGAGGCATCACCATGAATTAATATGGGCAATACGGCATCAAATTCTGAATCGTATAAACAATCTGCCTTTGCTCTTGAATAGCCCAACACAACAGGATTCACCGCTTCCAGATGCGAAGGGTTCGGGGCTAATTTTAAATGTACTTTTTTGCCTGATGGCGTATCAACTTCTGAGCTAAAGCCGAGGTGATATTTTACATCGCCGCTTCCCATCGTTTGGTCCGGAATGGAAGTGCCTTCGAACTCACTGAAAATAGTTTCGTAGGTTTTCCCTAAAATGTTAGCCAGTACATTCAACCGCCCACGATGCGCCATGCCAATCACTACTTCTTTTACGCCTGATTCTGCACCTGTATTAATGATGGCATCCAACGCGGCAATTGTAGTCTCGCCGCCTTCCAATGAAAACCGTTTTTGGCCGATATATTTTGTATGAAGAAACTTTTCGAAAATGACACCCTGATTCAACTTTTGCAGGATGCGCTTCTTTTTATCTAGGGAAAGAGTTTGTTCAGCACCACCTTCAAATTCTTTCTGTATCCACTCTACCCTTTCCGATGTTAAAATATAGTCGTACTCAATTCCTATATGCTGTGTATATATTTTTTGAAGTTTATCTAAGATTTGCTGAAGTGTAGCTGATTCGAGGCCAATGAATTTCCCTGCTTCGAATTTGGTTGCCAGATCGGCGTCTGTTAAGCCAAAATATTTTAAATGGAGATTCGCTCCCCTGTCTTTTCTTTTACGAATTGGATTTGTATCTGCTACCAGGTGGCCTTTATTACGATAAGCTGTAATAAGGCTGTAAACAGCAAACTCTTTTGCCAGTCCGGCTGAATCGACAGGCGCCGCTTTAACCTGTTCCGAAACAGGAGTTGCCGTATGTCCATTAGTGGGCTGGCTGATGGCAAAATCGAAACCTTCAAAAAAGCGCCGGAAATCGGGATCAACACTTTCGGGATTTTGAACAAAATCGTTGTAAAGGCCTTCAATATAAGCCGGGTGTGACTGGGTGATGTAAGAAAAATCCTTCATGAAGAATAGTTGAATTAAGGCCCGCAAATATACCACGTATATGTTTACAGTTACGGGGTCAGGCTCCATGTTTTGAGGTGGTAATTCTGCTGTAAATTTTCCTGAACAACTGTGGCCTTATAAACCTAAACATGCGCTTAACAAAAAAATTGGGCTTCCCTTCCCTATTTTAAATTGTTTCCCCTACATTTGCCCTCCGAAATTTAAAAGAACATGGCTAATCATAAGGCAACAAAAAAAGACATGCGCCAATCGGCTAAGCGTCGCGAAAGTAACCGTTATAATGGCAAAACAACCCGTAATGCTATAAGAGATTTTAAAGTTATTACCGATGCTTCTGCAGCCGGTGAAAAACTTCCCGGTGTATCTTCCATGCTTGATAAATTAGCAAAGCGTGGTGTGATACATAAAAACAAGGCGGCTAACTTAAAAAGTAAGCTGGCAAGAAAGGCGAATAAATTAGCGAAGTAAGATTTCAGTCCCAAATATTTAAAAGCACCCTGTAATTGCAGGGTGCTTTTCGTTTTTAATTGCTTCATGTAAATTGGGCTGCATTTTGTGTAAGTTGGTGTCATGTACACTCGTGAAAAAATCCTTCAGTTATTAAGAACTAAAAAGCCAGAACTGGAGCAGAAATATTCCGTTTCCGAACTTGGGCTGTTTGGCTCTTATGCCAGGGGAGATCAAACCGAACAAAGTGATATTGATATTCTAGTGGACTTCAGAAAAAAAATCGATGGCTTTCAATACGTCCGTTTAGCTCACGAATTAGAAGATTTGTTCTCTCATAAAATTGATGTTGTTTCCCGTGGTTGTATAAAATCGCAATACTTGCCTTATGTTGAAAATTGCCTGATCCATGTCTGAACGGAGTACACTCTTACTTCTTGGTGATATAGAAAACGCTATAGCAAAAATTCTTCTTTACACAAAAGATTATACTCTTGCAGATTACAAAAATGACAGCAAAACAAAAGAAGCGGTTGAGCGGAACTTTGAAATAAATTATTGGAAGCCGCCAGCAGACTTTCAACAAATTACAAGCTTACATACTCTTCCATTAATGGCGCATTCTCAAAGATTTCAGAAACTTTATCATTCATGAGTATTTCGGCATAAACGGTGATATAGTTTGGGAAACTATTGAAGTTCGTCTTCCGGAATTATTAAAACTGCTAAGAGTTCAAATTGAAGAAATGTCTTAAGCCATCACCATCCCGCACTCCCCTTTTCTTACATTCGCCTATGCGAATGTCTATACTGCTTTTTCTTCTCCTGTCAAACCTTTCTTCCTACAGTCAAAAGTTCATCACACAGTACGAAGCGTCGGGCGGCACAGAATCGCCAACGTATGATAAGATCATTCAATGGTGGAAGGTATTAGACGCCGCTTCTCCAATCGTAAAAATTATGGAGATGGGACCTACTGATGCCGGCTTTCCTTTACATCTTATCGTTGTTTCAGGCGATAAAAACTTCGACATCAAATCAATAAAAGCGGCGAAAAAGAACATCATTTTTATCAATAATGGCATTCATCCCGGTGAGCCTGATGGCATAGATGCCAGTATGCTTTTAGTAAGGGATATTGTTCAGAATAAATACAAGCTTCCCTCATCAATTGTTCTTGCCATCATACCCGTTTATAATATTGGCGGTGCTTTAAACCGTAGTGCGGCTTATCGTATAGACCAGGCCGGGCCTGTTGAAAAAGGCTTTCGCGGCAATGCGCAAAACCTCGACTTGAATCGTGACTTTATAAAGATGGATTCAAAAAACGCTATGTCGTTCGCCAAAATATTTCGCTTCTTAGACCCTGATGTTTTTATTGATAACCATGTAAGTAATGGAGCCGACTTTCAGCATGTAATGACGCTCCTCGTTTCGCAGCACAATAAATTAGGGGGCCCAATGGGAGAATACCTGAACAAAACATTCGAACCGGCGCTTTACCCACTGATGAAAAGTAAAGGCTTTGATTTAGTCCCTTATGTAAATCATTTTGGTGATACACCGGATAAAGGATGGCCGGAGTTTTGGGACAGTCCACGCTACAGCAGCGGGTTTGGAACGCTATGGAATACATTTTCTTTTGTGCCCGAAACGCACATGCTGAAACCTTATAAACAACGTGTACAAGCCACCAAAGCGATGATGGAAAGCTTTATAGAATTTACGACACAACATGGCAAAGAAATTACTGGATTAAGAGATAAAATCCGAAAAGAGCAAACAACGCAAAGCTTATTTCCTGTTGCCTGGAAATTGGACCGTACAAAGTGGACTGACATTACATTTAAAGGCTATGAAGCAGACCAAAAAATGAGCGAGGTATCGGGATTACCAAGGTTATATTATGACAGGGCTAAACCTTACGAGAAAAAGATTCCTTTTTACAATACTTACAGGGATACCTTGTTTATACAAAAGCCAAAAGCCTATATTATTTCACAAGGTTGGTGGAAAGTTATTGAACGATTAGAAGCGGTCGGGATTGTAACGCAACGACTAAAAAAGGATACAAGTATAGAAGTTGAAGCTTACCGTATTGAAAATTTTACTGCCAGTGCACGTCCTTACGAAGGCCATCATATTAACCGTGATGTGAAAATCTCTAAAACAACCAAAAAAGTATCTTTCAGAAAAGGCGATTACATTATTTTCTTAAACCAGGCAGGCAACCGTTTTTTAATAGAAGTGTTGGAACCGCAAGCTGAAGACAGCTATTTTGCCTGGAACTTCTTTGATGCTATCCTTGGACAAAAAGAAGGCTTTTCTGACTATGTGTTTGAAGAAACCGCCAGCCGGTTTTTAAAAACCAATCCTGCGGTAAAACAAAAGCTGGAAGAAAGAAAAAAGACAGATTCCACCTTTGCTAAAAATGCGGCTGCACAATTAGATTTCGTTTATAAAGCATCGCCTTACTACGAGCCATCGCACAATCAATACCCGGTTTACCGGGTAGTAAAGTAAAAATTCAACTTATTTCAGTTCCTGCTTTTTAGCTAACAGGTTACCGATAAAAAGGCAGCAAAAAACAATGGCTACACTTAAATAGCCAACCCAGTTATAATGATAAATTTTACCAGCTTCATCCCGCACTACAATTAAGCCGGCAATGATAGAAGCGGCGCCGGTAAATAATTGTTGAAAGCTGGAATTGAAACTCATAAAACGTCCCCGTTCTGCAGGGTTTACTACTGTACTTATCATGGCTTGCGCCGGAATGTTGCGGCCTGTAGTAAACGTAAACCAAAAGCCGAATATGGCTAACACAGCGTAAAAGGAAATGCTGGGCATATTGGTAATAAAAAAGATAGGCAATAAGGAAAGCAGCAGGCAGATTGTAAAGATTTTAAACTTGCCATATTTATCAGCCATCTTGCCAATAAAGTTAGAAGAGATCAAGGCACATACCCCGCCAACCATATAAATCATGGGCGTTTGCTCTTTGGTAAATCCTACATTAAATTCTAAATACGGATTAATAAAAGGAATAATTAAAAAATGACCGAGCATTAATGAGCCCGACAAAATAAGTGCTAATGTTTGACTGCGGTTAGAGAAAACAGTGCGAAAAACCTCCCTGACATTAACAGAGGCACGAGGTCCTTCGCTATTAATATGCCCGGATACAGATGGCATAAATTTTTGCAGAAAGGGCAGTAATACAACTCCTAAAATACCAATAAAAATAAATGGCGCATGCCAGGTAATAAGCCGGGCCAGGTACAAACTAAAAGGCACGCCAAATACAGACGCAATTGAAAAAGCCATAAAAACGGAAGCCATAGCACGGCCCCTTTTTTCGTAGGGAAATGTATCACCAATAATAGAGAGTACCTGCGCACCAATTAAGCCCCCAAACAACCCGGTAAGCAAACGGGCGAACAACAATAAAAATGCGGTGGGTGCTATGCCGCAGGAGATAGTGCCAACAATAAAGCCGGTGTAAGCAAAGAGCAATACTTTTTTACGATCAAACCGGTCAACATAAAAGGCGGCAACCATTCCCGAAACGAATGCAGCAACCGGGTAAGCCGCTACAATCAAACTAAAGTATTGTGCGGTGATATTAAAATGCGGCATCAGGAAATTTCCTAATGGCATCATGATCATGAAATCAAGTATATGGGTGAAGTTGATTGTAGATAATAAAAACAGCAGCACTTTTTCTTTCCGACTCATAAGTGAGCAAAGATACCCGTTGCAATCTTTTATAAGAAAGCAGTAAACACAATTTCACTGGCTTTGTAAATGGGAAGACTGTTTGCGTGAGGGATAGTAGCGAAAATCCTTTTTGGTGCGTTGTCATGCTGAGCCTGTCGAAGCATTGTGCGTAGGCCAAAAAGATTGCAGCAAATAGCCCGGCCCGAGGCTTTGCGAGGGACACGCCCAATTAATTATTTCCATTAAGTGTTGCCTCCAGAAACCTCTTCACCGTCCATGTGCTTAATTGTCCTCCTGGACCATTTAAGGTATAATCAAATCCATGCGTAGCCCATGGCAGGTATAACTCAAAGAATTTAATGTGTTGCTCCTTTAGTTTGATGCTTAAACGGGTACCGTGCCGCGGTGACACCAGGGGGTCGTTTTCGCCATATATAAGAAGCGTAGGAGGTGTGTCAGCGGTAACGGTTTCTGTGGCAGAGCTATTGATGTATTTGGCGTCTTGCTGACTTAAAGTGCCACCTAAATAATCTTCCATTATTTTACGACTATCAAGCACCAGGGGACTGGTTGGATTTTGATAACCCCACACCATATCTGATGGTCCATAGAAACAAATTACCCCTTTTATACCGGGGTCATTCAACAGGTATCCAGCAGATAAAGCTATCTGTCCACCAGCGCTACGTCCAAGGAGAATGAAGTTGTTTGTGTCAATAGAAAAGGTGGCGGCATTACTTCTTAAAAAGCGCAAAGCGCCCTGCACATCCTCGGTGGTAGAGGGATAAATATGGCCAGGTGCCAGCCTGTAATTAATGCTGGCGACATGATAACCCGATTTGGCAAGTTCACTGTTTAACTCAGGTAATTGCCGGCTATCGCCACCTGCCCATGAACCGCCATGAATAACAACAACGCATGGTTTTTTACCGGGTAAAACGCCATGATAAAAATCAAGACTAAGTTGATGAATTGGATCGTAAGTAATGGTTTTATAATTGACCTTTTTTGCGTTGATACCGGTCAGCATTTTTAATAGATTGAAAGGCGCTTCTGCAGAAGGTGCTGCTTTAAATACGGCGCTAAAATCTTTACCGAGCTTTTGAGAAATGCGAAAAGCCTGGAGCAACGGAAGCAGAAATAATATAATACCTGCTATGCCAATTATAGTTGTTGCCAGGTTGTATTTATCGCTGCCAAATTTCGAAAATAAGAGGAGACAGATCAGCATAAAAAAGATCCAGCAAAATTCTGTCACTAAAATAGATACATACCATAATAAGCTGGTTGGAGCACGGAATACAGTGAGCAGTGATAGTAAAAAAAGAATCGTTACCAATATCAATCTTGCCATTCTAATTAATTGTAATCGTGATATGAAATTTCCTGCGAAGTAAAATCATGTTTCAGTTGTAAGACTGATTTAAAATAATAGCTGCCAGGTTCAACTTATAACCCAAAGAAGAATAGCGAAAGTTAGTTTTTTGCAGGCTTCTGTATTATCCTGGCTTTTTATTTCGGCTTACACCATGCGTAAAAACCCCATCCGCCTCTTCGTTAATCTACCATTTGTAGTGTAAATACCATATGCATAAAATAGGGCAATCTTGCCATTGTTCACCCTACCCAAATGGGGTAGTTTTGTTTTAGAAGTTGATTGATACAGTATCAATCCATCCAATGTCTGAAACACCGTCCTTTAAGTTATTAGAATCCTGTTCCTTTAGAAAGCCAACATAATCCAATATCAGTCAACTTCTTTCTTTTCATTTTGTCTGTTTTTCATAGCCCGTGTATAATCCTGCGATCCAACGAAATTGTAATTCCTATTTAAAGCCACAAGACGCCTGTTTGTATTGAAGTAATGCGATACAATTATCAGCGTCTTTACAAGATTATCCCCCGCCATAAGCAGGGGATTTTTGCTTTATCGTATATGAAGCTTAAAAGAATAACTTTGATAGCTTACAAAATGGAAAGCAAACTATGGGCGAGGTAGATGTAGTTAGTGATATTTTATCGGCAGCCATGAGAGCATATCCCGATTCTGATTTTGTGCAAAGCCTTTCGCACCAGTACCTGGTTAGGGGCAGCTTAAGCAAACGTCAGTTGGAGGGATTATATAAAAAGGCGGAGCGGATAAAAGAACTTCCACATAATAAACTGGCTACACTGGAGGCACTGATTTTAAAACGTCCCAAAAAATATAAATCACCTTTGCCGCCTTCGGAACCCTTATATAAAAAAGATGAAGTTGTTGGAAAATTGATTGATGATATACTCTTAAAATATCCCCACCATAAACGGGTCGTATATTTTCTTTCCAAGTATCAAAGCAACGAGCCTTTTTCAACCACTGAAAGAGCGGAGCTGGAAAAATTTCATAAACTGCTCATTAAGTAATCAGATTTAATTTCTGAATTACCGTATTACATTAATTACAACCGGGGCAATAATTTGTATTTCTTACCTATCATAATAATCCTGGTTTGTGCAGCCGCCGCAGTAGCATTTAATAAACTAACTATTGCCGGAGCAGCAACCGGTTGCGTAATTGGTTTCGCAATTTTTTCAGGCGTTGGCTGGCCAGGTATCGCTTTTATGAGCGCCTTCTTTTTATTGGGTACTGCTGCAACTTCCCGGGGTAGAATAGAAAAAGAAAATATCGGAATGGCGCAGAAAGCGAAAGGAAAAAGAAATGCGGGACAGGTAATTGCAAACGGCGGTGCTGGTGGACTGCTGGGATTGGCGGCTTATTATTTTCCGCAGCACATCGAATTGTTGACTGTGATGACTGCCGCAGCGTTTTCTTCCGCTAGTGCAGATACATTGTCATCCGAATTAGGAACCATTTACGGCAAACGCTTTTACGATATACTTAGTTTTAAAAAAGGAGTCAGGGGAAAGGATGGAGTGATAAGCATTGAAGGACTTCTTTTTGGTATTGCGGGCAGTACCATAATAGGGATGATTTATACAATGGCTTTT
This sequence comes from Flavisolibacter sp., assembly GCA_028288675.1. Taxonomy (GTDB): domain Bacteria; phylum Bacteroidota; class Bacteroidia; order Chitinophagales; family Chitinophagaceae; genus Flavisolibacter. Next base: position 24,606 of record JAQBNG010000146.1, read on the forward strand.
GAATGGGGCCCTGCTCTATTTTGGATCATCATCGCCGGCACTGTTGGAAACCTTACTGATTCTTTACTTGGCGCTACACTGGAACGAAAGGGTACAATAGGTAACGACGCCGTAAATTTTTTAAATACAGCAGTTGCCGCTTTATTTCTACTGCTTATATTTTAAAAAGCTAAGCAGGACTATTGATCAACACATATAAAGTGAGAATTATAAAAGCGAAGAAAAGTGCGGAAAGGGCAATTGTACGAAATGCAGGAAGAATTCTGGCAGGGGTACGTTTTTTAAAAATGGTATTCATCAGATACGGTTTTACTGGATTTGGAACTTCAAAATAATACACAAATTTTAAATTACAAATAATCTCAACACTATATTTTCTACTCGCTGCAATAAAAGTTTGTTTACTAAGTGATTTCATTTAGTAGGCACCTTAGCGTATAGCCTTACTAACTGTCTAAAGCTTTCAGCACCTATTCATTTACCTTCGCCGTTTTCTTTTTATATGCGTAAAGAAGCAGTTAGCACATTGCGGTTAGCAGGACCCATCATCATTGGAGAATTAGCACAAATGGCCTTGCATATTATCGACACGGCTATGGTTGGCGCGGTTAGCTATAAGCAACTGGCAGCTGCCGCACTTGTGATCAATGCTATGAACATTCCTTTTGTATTTGGTATCGGCATGACCATCTCCGTATCTCAAATGGTATCCCTTTCGCATGGTAAAAAAAACGACAGGGCAGTATCCCATTACCTGTTTAACGGGTTTTGTTTGTGTGCAGTCACAGCGATTCTTATTTCTCTTTTGCTCGTTTTCGGCAGGGGCTTTCTAAAGCATTTAGGACAAGACCCCGAAGTAGTTTCACTTGCATTACCCTTTATGCAACTCATGGGCTTTTCTATTATACCCATGCTGTTGTTTATGACGCTTAAACAATTTGCCGATGGATTGGAATATACCCGTACCGCCATGGTTCTTTCAGTAGCCTCCATGCCTCTCAACATATTTTTAAACTGGCTTCTCATTTACGGGAACTGGGGTTTTCCAAGGTTAGAATTATTGGGTGCAGGCTGGGCGACGTTAATAACACGATCACTTATTTTTATAGCACTTCTGCTTGTTATCTTAAAGCATAAAACATTCAGCACTTATGTTGCTTTGCGAAAAGAAGAATGGAACCTTCGCAAAAAAACTTTGCAGGAGCTGTTAGGTATCGGCATTCCAAGCAGCTTGCAAATAGGAATGGAAGCAGGAGCTTTTGCTGTATCAGGAATCATTATCGGCACCATTAGCGCAGTAGCACAGGCGGCACATCAAATTGCTTTAAGCTGCGCATCATTCACGTTCATGGTTTCAATGGGTTTGGCGCAGGCCGGTTCTATACGGGTAAGCAATGCCTATGGCAGGGCGGACTGGCCGAAGATTTCGCTTATTGGAAAAAGTACTTTGGTGACAGCGTTTATTTACGGGTTATTGTGTGCCATACTCTTTGTATTATTCCGCTACCTGTTACCCGGGTTGTTTACAAAAAATACAGAGGTGCAAACCCTTGCAGCTACCTTATTGCTTTTTGCTGGTCTCTTCCAAATTTCCGATAGCACACAAGCTATCGGCGCCGGCTTACTTCGTGGAATCAAAGATGTAAAAACACCAACTATCTTAATTGGCGTGGCTTATTGGGCCATCGGTATTCCTGTTGGGTATGTTCTTGCTTTTAATGCCGGCATGGGTCCATCGGGTATGTGGACAGGATTAATACTTGGCCTTACGTTCGCTTCTTTATTTTTATTTAGAAGGTTTATGAAAATGGCCAAAAAGAATAACCACTAGGTTTCATTTATTGTAAGCGTTCTGATAAATATTTTTGAGCGTGCCCGAGGCGGGCCGGGCTATCCGCTATTATCTTTTTTGCCTTGGCAGTTTCTTTTTTTCTATAGCTTGATACCGAAGGCAAAAAAGGATAACCGCTTCTATCCCTCACGCAAACGGCCAGTACATCTCAAATACAGAACTACACTTCACTGCATAAAAAAAGCCCCGGATACGGAGCTTTGAATTTTTTTGGAATAGCTTACCACTTTTTCTTGTTATAACCACCGCCGCCACCGCCGGAGTTATTATCGCGGTAGCCACCGCCGCCGCCGCCGCCACCACTTCTGGCTGGCCTGTCTTCTTTAGGCTTGGCTTCCATTACTTTGATGGTTCTGCCTTCTACTGAAGCGTCATTCAGTTCTTGAATGGCTTTTTGGGCAGCCGCATCATCCGGCATTTCCACAAACCCAAAGCCCCTGGATCTTCCGGACTCCCTGTCATTAATAATTTTTGCTGACGATACTTCTCCATAAGGAGTAAAAAATTCTTTCAGGTCTTCATCCTGTACGTTGAAGCCTAAATTGGAAACATAAATGTTCATAAAAACTGATTAAAGAATAAAAAATGCTTGAGTAGGCAACCAGTAAGAGACTAACTAAATATGCACCAAAAAGAAGCAGATACTAATTAACGATTACTAATGCGAGGCTCAAATATCAATTTAAAGGTAAGAGAATTTGAAATAAAAAATGGGAACTATGTGTTAAGGCCTGCATACCAAATATTGGCTTAAAACCGTTGACAGTAAGCCCACTATCAGGACAGTTACCCTATGAACCCCAAAAAAGCGTTGCTTATTTTACATTCGGATAAATTTTTAGAACTTGCATTCCCGATGACTATCAATCCCGCTTTGCTCCGCTATTCTTCCCTTTTAGCTGTAATCATTTTATTAATCACATGTTCTACCTGCCAGCGGGAATCTGGTTCAGGCACTAAAAGCACGCCTTTATTTGATAGCATACCCGTTGTTGTTCCTGTTATACCGCTAATTGCTGAGGCCTCGGGGATCGCAGATAGCAAAAAAATTGCCGGCAACTTATGGGTGCAGGAAGACAGTGGTAACCCTCCGCAGTTAACGCTGTTAAAACACAATGGCGCTGTACAAAGAACAGTTTATATCAAAGGTGCTGTTAACCGCGATTGGGAAGATATCGTCTTAGCGGGCACGGATATTTACATTGGGGATGTCGGCGACAATAATGCTGTTTATCCTGATTATACTTTTTATAAATTCCCCGAACCAGGTTTGAATATTGATACAGTAACAGCTTTTGAAACGATCCGGTTCCGTTATGCTGATGGCGCACATGATGCTGAAGCATTTTTAGTGGAACCGTCTGCCAAAAATATTTATATTATTACTAAGCGGGATGTCCCTTCCCGCATTTTTAAACTGACAGCGCCCTTTATCTCAGGCACCATTTATACAGCAGAAGAAGTAGGGCGGTTAAGTTATACAGGTGTGGTAAGTGCTGCCCTTTCTGCCGATGCAAAAGAGATCATCATCAAAACATATCTGTCTTTAAATTATTATAAAATAGGGGCTGGCGAAAAGATAGAAACTGCCTTGCAAAAAGCTCCTGCAATTATTCCTTATCAAATAGAGCCGCAAGGGGAGGCAGTTTGTTTTAGTAATGATAATAACGGCTATTTTACGGTAAGTGAAAAGGGTTTTGGCAGCGATGTGAAATTATATTTTTATAAACGTAATTAGTGAAGTGGCAGGCGTGTCCATCGCAAAGCCCCGTTCCGCCTACATAGATTCATCTTTTCTTTTGCACCATACTTTGACAAATCTTCGCGAGCCCGGAGTGACAAGTCTGCCAACGCAGCAAAAGAGTTTAAGCTTCTATACCTAACGCAAACATCACTCGTCTTAGCGGTAGTGATCAAATCCTAAAGTACTAATTGAGTATATAACTGTTGAAGTGTTTCGTCTGCATCAGTACAAAACCCCGGATGTACTTTTGAACTTTGCACTACCGTACTTCTGGTTGCCGTTAACCAGCGAAAACGGGATGCGACATCAAGTGCTCCAATTGGCCCGCTCCCTTTAGCTCCCCTGCATATCCGTTCAAAGGAAGCAAGGTTTTTTTCTATTTCAACCGCATCTGCAACGGGACAAAATACCCTCAGCCTTTCCACATCTAATTTATAAAGGCATTGCAAAAATTTTGTTTGCCTGCAATACAGAATGATCCCAACATTAAGAAACTCTTCCCTCTCCACCCTGGGCACAACACGAATAACAGCGTACTCAAATAACTGCTTCTCTTGCATGCTGTGCTTCTTTTAAAAAGGTTTGAGAGGCTGCAAGCCTGCCGGTTAAAAACTGCTGGTAAACAGCACGGCTTTCACCAGGTGATGGCGATGAATCTGTGATCAACCATTCATCAGGTATAAGCGAAACAATGGAACGAAATTTCTCAGGGGTGAGGAGAGACCGAAAGGTGTTATCCACCGCTTCCAGCTCAGTTGCCCATGGCAACAAAACATGATCTTTTACTTGTACAAATGGACGCTGGCTTTGTTCTTCCCATGCTGTCCATGAATGATGAAAATATAACGAGGCACCATGATCAATCAGCCAGAGTTCTTTATGCCACATCAGCATATTTGTGTTTCTAACTGTACGATCTACATTAGTTATAAAGCAATCGAGCCAAACAATTTGCGAAGCTAATGTTGCATCAATTTCTGTAACAGTAGGGTCAAATGTAATAGCGCCGGATAGGTAGTGAAGTGCAAGATTCAGCCCCGCACTCCTTTTTAATAAATCCTGTATTTCTTCATCGGGCTCGGTTCTGCCAAACGCAGGATCAACAGTTGCGAAAACAATTTCAGGAACCTTCAAACCTACTGCACGGGCGATTTCGCCACCAATAACTTCTGCAATTAAAGCCTTGATTCCCTGTCCGGCACCGCGAAATTTAAGTACATATAAAAAGCCGTCATCTGCTTCTACAATAGCTGGCAATGAGCCGCCCTCCCGCAACGGCGTAACGTAACGAATTATATCAACGGTTCTTATTTCCGGTTGAGTATCGTTGCTGTTAGTATCTTCTTTTGTTTCTTTTCCCATAATCAACAGAATGGCGGAAAATTAGACAGATTTTTTGAGAAGCCGTCACTTCATAAATAGTAAGTGTAGTACCCGCAACAACGACGATTGCGGTAAGCAGGCAGGCATAAAAAAGCCATCCGCTTTTGGCAGAATGGCTAACACAACTTAATAAAGCTCTTTAAAATTGAAAACCTATCCCAACTTTAAACGCCCTGTTATAAGAATCAAAGTTCTTATTCGCATCCACTTTTGATAAACCATGATCGTAAGCAGCACTGATATTTACACCATTGCCAAACTGGTACCCAATGCCACCGGTTAGGGCTATATCCCATTGGTTGAACTGGCTTTTTGCATCCATTGTTTTATCCAGGATATTGAAACCCAAAGCCCCTGCCGTTGTACGCAACTTAGCATCTGCCAAATAAGAAATCTGTGGTCCGGCAAAAATTTGAAAACCACTAAAATTTGCTTTGGCTACAACAGGGATATCAATATAAGTAGTACTTAATTGTGCTTTTGCACCCGCGGTTAAAAATTCAGCGCCCTTAATATTCAGGTCTCCTTTAAGCTCATAGCCTTTTTGAGAATAGTACAACGCCGGTTCAATTGAAAACTGATCAGATAACGGAACAGACACATAACCACCGCCAAAAAAACCTGTACTTCCTGAAGTGGTAATAGCACCGTTTGAAAAGCTTAATAAATTTTGAAGACTATTGACTGCTTCGCCTTGTATGCCTGCATGACTAACACCCGCTCTTATGCCAAAGGAAGGCTTTGTTTGTGCTAATACGATTGTAGAAACTGCGAGAGAAGCTAAGAGTAGAATATTTTTTTTCATAAAGAAAAGAACGTGGTTTACAGCCGTTCTTCTCCGTGGAAGGCAAATGAAAAACGGCGTTTAATCAGTGTTTGTTAAAGCCGTTTTTCATTTGCTATACTTTAACAGGCGTAACTAAAAATCAGAACATCATCATCAATTGAAACGCAGAAAAAACTTACTAAGCTACCAGGTTTATTGTTACTGCAATGCTTGGCTCAGTATTTACACCAGCTTATATATTTACTTAACCGCAGATGATTTTAGCAAGTCCATTTGTTTTTGCATTTGCAGCAACATGGCTTTCATAGCATCAATTTCCTGTTGCTGGCGGTCTATCTGTGCCTGTTGTTTTACAATTGTATTTTCAATATTGTTTTGGCTGTCGGCGCTCTTTATTGAGCTATTCTTATCTTGTAAATCCTGCAATTTTTTATTCAGTTCCTGCACCGCCTTTACCAAGGGCACTACAAACTCCGCATAGCGTAAACCATAAAAATCCTTACTGTTTTTGGGAGCATCTACCCCACTGAATTGATAACCGAGGCCCTTTGCTGCTGCTTCAACTTCCTGCGCTATAAAACCAGTATAAATAACAGATGCTTTTTCCTGTTTGGATTTTATTTCTTCAGCCGTTACTTCTTTTTTATTTCCTAAAGCATCCGGACGTTTTTTTGTACCCGCTACTGGTGGCCTTAAGGTTTTGTCTATATCATCTACATCAAGGTTATAGGTAACCGGGCGAAGCTGATTGATGAAGTCAAGCCCCGGAACGTTTTCCATTACATTTCTTTTAAAGCGGCCATCAGAAAAGTTTGTCCAGCCCACATTGCCACCTATAGATGCTACAGATGTATTGCCTATCCGTACAGAATTAGAGCCGGTAACTATGGCCTGGTATCCAACAGCAGTAGCATTAAACAAAGGCGTGCCCTCGGGTGCATCGGCAAAGGCTCCTAGTAAAGTATTGTTGTCTCCTGCTGGCAGGTTGCTGCCGGCAGAAAAACCAATAGCTGAATTAAAGTTGCCTTTACTTAAAAAGAGTGCACTAACGCCGTGGGCCGAATTACCTGTACCTATAGCATTGGAACTTAAGGCTGAAACACCCGTAGCCGAGTTGAGGCTGCCAGTGGTATTAGCAACCAGGGACTCGAAGCCTACCCCTGTGTTACTATTGCCATTGTTGGTGTTTAACAAAGCATCACGGCCGTTTGCGGTATTCCATTTTCCGCCTATGTTAGATGTTAAAGCAGCATACCCGGTAGCCGTATTAAAATCTCCCGTAACGGAAGGATTACCTGCAAAAATTCCAAAGAAAGAATTTGTTGCTCTGGCGCCTATAAATCTATTTCCTTGCAGGTAAACATCTCCAAAAAGATAAATATCCTTCCAGCTTAAAGAAGCAGAACCCAGGCTATTTGAAGCTGAGCTGCCGGGCAGCAGATCTTTATTTATGGCTGTAGTTTGCAGATTGGATAGCGTAAGGTTTGCCCCACCGCCGGATGAAGAAGCGAGAGGTTGCCAGCCACCTCGATAAAAGTAAAAACCGGGAGCCACATCCCACTGGTAAATTAATAAGCCGGTTGCAGGTGATGGAATTGCATCTCTTTCGTTCATTGTCATTCTTGGAAGGAGGACACCTTTGGTGGTAGAAGTGATATCTAATAGCGAAGAAGGATCTGGTGTGGTTGTGCCAATTCCTACACTGCTTGTTTGGGCCCCTGCTTTCTGATTAGAAAAAAGAAGCACCATTGTAACTAAAAGATAGAAAGCATAAAACGTTGTCTTCATAAAAGAACATTTGAGTAGTATAAAGAAAGTAGAACCGAACTGACTGCTTTACGTAGAAAATATTGTTTACAAATTTCGAACAGGAAAATGGGCCTGGAATATTATTGCTTATTTAAAAGGCGGTTAACTTTTTACTTCATATGCTAAAACTGTATTTTCAAGCCCGCCGCTGTGCGATAAAACTTTAAAGGCTGCGTAATGGTATAATTAATTCCTTTTCCATTTTCTAAAGCAGGTTTCCATTCAGGCATCCTTTTTAAAATCCGCAGTAATTCATTATCAAGTGCAATGCCTGCTGATTGCTTTACCTGTAAATCTGTTATACTGCCATCCGCCGCCACCATGAACTGTACAACCGCTGTTTTATTCTCACCAACTTTAAGATCAGGTAAAAGCTTTAGGTTTCTATTTAAAAAATTAAGCAACACGTCATTACCTCCAGGAAAGCCGGGTGGTATTAAGATAACCTTTTGAGGCAGGGGTTTTACTTTTTTCAGTTCTGTTATAAAAAAGTTCGCCAATGCTCTAAGCTTTACCTCGTTTTTCTTCTCTATATAAATATCATCAAATCCTCCTATCGAATACTTCCGCAGAGCCTGCAGGTTATGCTGGCCCAGGCTTTCTATATCGCTAAAAGAAATCAGATATTCATGCCGGTAGGCAGGGCTTATGTTACCATAATCAATTGATTGTAATGAGGAAGACTTTACAGTAACCGTGCTGTCATTATCTAATAAAAAAACTACCTCGCTATTCTTATCTACGGTATTGGTGCCAATACCGGAACCCATTAACTGAAGAAAAAAAGCAGTATCGGCAGAAGCAAAAGAGATATCCATTTTAATATCTGGCGTGGATTTTAAATTGACAGGATAAGTTTCAATCCGCCATTTCCTTAAGTATTTATCGTATCCGTTGGTTTTTAATTTTTGAGAAGCTGAATCCAAAGAAAAGAGCAACAATATAAAAACAAAAACTTTCATAAGGAGTGGATGTAGCTTCCGTGTTTTTAATACCATGGAATATGTGTTTTCAATTCCCTTACATCAGCTGCTTTATATACTAAAGTCAACTCAAAACCGTTCTTGATTTGCGAAGCTGTCTTAACCGCGGAGATAGTATAATCATACGAAAGCCCAACCTGAAAGTTATTGTACCGATAACCCAGATAAGGAATTAAAGCATCTTTATACCGATACCAGACACCCCCCATCAGTTCATTTTTTTCTCCATCGGTCAGTTGCTGGCCATAGCCGCCACCAATAGTAATCTCGTTCGCTTTTGCCTGTGCCATAGTCGTTAAAGATGTATATATCTTGCCATAGCTTCCAATAAAAAATTGCGCACCACCTTGGAAGGCAAAACGGGAGGGCATTTTAAATTCATCAGCTGTTATATTTTCCTTGTGCCCTAAAATATTGTACACCGCAAAGCCAGCAAAAAATGATTTATCATCTAAAAAGGTGTTGTAGATAATACCCGCGTTCAGGTCGAAAAAACTTTTATTATCAAAATTCGTTGGCTCTCCAATTGGTAAAGAAGCATCATATCCGCCTGGCCCGTATTGGTTCTCGAAACTTAGTTTGCTGTAATCAAGTTTTCTTTGATTATAGGTTCCCTGTACCCCTACTCCAAAACTGCTTTCACCGTACGCATCTAATCCAACATGGTAAGCAGCGCTCATACCAACTGAGTTTGTTTGCAAGGCACTATTTAACGAACGATCATTCATGACATAAAACCCTAGCCCGGCCTTGTGTCCATCGGCTAGTTGATCTCGTAAAGGACTAAAATCTGCTGACAGGTAGCCGGTAAAATAAGGGTTGCCCCCCTGTAACCCCTGCGACCTGAAATTTGAAGCTATACGGTACGGCCCTTCTGTAAAGCCGGTATTAGCCGGATTGGTAAGAAGCGGTGTAGAAAAAAACTGCGATAGATGGTAAGATTGCGCCCATACAGCATCAACCGAAAGTAGTAAACACAAATGGAGCACAAACTTTTTCATGATGTATAAATTATCGTATCAAAAGGCTTCTGCCGCTTTGCTTACTTGTTTCGCCATTCCTATCAATGCATTCTAAAATCCAGGAATAGGTTTCTGCCGGTTGTGGCAATCCTTTTACTGTTCCATCCCACCCTTTACCTTTTACAGCCGTTTGAAAAACCTCCTGCCCCCAGCGATTATATACTTTGAAATACCGTAGCTCGGTTACGTTATACAAAACGGGCCTCAACACATCATTAGCTCCGTTTTTATTTGGAGTAAAGGCAGTGGGTACAAATATTTTCATTTCCGGACAGTCCTGAAAATCTAATCGTACCGTGTCAGACGCACGGAAAGAACAGGTTCCGTTATTTATAGAGACTGAATAAACACCTGATGTCATTGCGATATAATTTATAAGGGTAGCCCCACTGATGATGGTGTCATTTCGAAACCATTGATAGGCAGTACCAGCGCTTGATGTTAGAGTAATAGATTTACCCAGGCATGCGGACCGGGGCCCCGTAGTAGTGATGTTTCCTGCGGTTGCCGTGTGAAAAATAACTTTTACCGGTTTTATGGTAAAGCACCCGGCCGCGTTAGCAGCTTTAATATAATAAGTGCCTTCGGTAACAGCTCCGGGGTTTGGCAACGGAGTAATTGCACCGGTATCTCTCCAGTAAGTAAAAAGAAGCCCTGCATCCGATCCGGAAGTAATAGTTGATGCTTGTAAATTAGCTGTAAGATCAGGGCAGATAGCTGGCGGAGACGTAATAACCAGGTTCGGGATAGTTCCGGTTTGATTGATTACAAAAGCAGCGTCGATAAGGCACCCTGCCGCATCTTTGACGGTTGCCTTATGATTACCTACAGCAATATTGCTAAAAGAATTGGATGCTTGATAAGCACCATTATCAAGGCTATAAGAGTAATTGGGCGCACCACCGGCAGCCTGAATACTAACAGACCCATTAGGCTGCCCACACCTGGCGTTAGTAGCAGTTGCTGTTGCTGTAAGAGTTGATATAAATTGATTAATGACTACTGGGTTAGGTGGGCTGTTGCAACCGGCTGTATCCTTTATTACAACCTGGTAGGTTCCAGGTACTAACCCTGTAAATGTATTTCCTGTTTGAAAATTAATACCGTTGTCTTTTGAATATTGATAGGCGTTTCCACTTCCCCCGGCAGGGTTCGTGATGGTTATACTTCCAGTTAGCGTAGTACAACCCGGGTTGGTAGAAGCGGTAGTAAATGAGATAGCCGTTGGGGTAACCGCGACAGTATTTGCCGCAGGACCACTGCAAATATTATTGAAAATAATAACGCTATAACTACCTGTTTGGGCAGCATTATAAACTGCTGCAGTAGCTCCCGGTATGATGTTGCCATTAAAATACCATTGGTACGTATTTATGCCGCTTGCAGTGGTGGTAGTAAGGTTTATGGTATTACCTGGACAAATAGATCCTGATGCCGGGGTAATAAAGCCGGACGGCGTAGTACCCTGTGTTATAACTACAGCATTTGCAGCAGGGTTACTGCACGTTCCGGATATGATAGTAGCTGTGTAAGTTCCAGGTGTAGTTACGCTATAAGTAGCCGCTGTTGCACCAGTAATTGCTACCCCGTTTTTAAACCATTGGTAAGAAGAGCCACCCGATACAGTCAATGTTAAAGAACCATTGGCGCATACTACTCCGGAAGATGGAGTAATTGAACCAGAAGGCAAGCTTGTTAACGTAACAACACTAACATTAGAAGCTTTTGCTTTGCACCCGCCGCTGGTAATAATATCAGCAGAATATGTTCCCTGCTGATTAGCAGAATAAGTAGCGGCGGTAGCACCTGTGATAAGAATATTGTCTTTGTACCATTGATACGAGCTTCCTCCATTAGCAGTTAACGTTGTGGAACTTCCCCCGCAAATGGTTGCGGTTGCAGGCGTAATGCTTCCGGTGGGAAGAGGTGTAACGGTTACAGTTGAACTGTTGGAAGCGGCCCCAGTGCAGGTACTGTTTATAATGTTTGCCGTATAAGTTCCTGAAGTAGTGGCAGTATAAGTAGCAGACGTAGCACCTGCAATCAGTGTTCCGTTTCTAAACCATTGGTAAGATGTGCCGCCATTGACGGTAAGCACTTGGCTGCTGCCCGTGCAGAAAGTAACTGTGGCAGGAGAAATAGTTCCGGTAACAGTGGGCACGGAATTGATTGTTTCTGATTTAGCCGGAGAAATACAGCCAGCCGGATATTTTGCAGTAACACTGTATGTCCCCGGACTAAGAGCGGTAAAGACACCGGTTGTATTTGTATAAGTACTGCCGTTGATACTATAAGAAATACCAGCAGCCGGCGCAGGGCTTGTTACAGTTATAGTTCCTGTGCCTACAGTACATGTTGGCTGAACGACGGTTGTTGCAGGAGGTGCAGGAGTTGTTCTATCCTGCAAGGTAACTTTGCTGGTACCCGAAGCACTTGGTGTACAGTTTCCGGAAATTACCACTCTTCTAAAGCAGTCATTAGGATCTGCCGCTGCCGGCACCGCGTAATCTTTTGCAGTTGCACCCGGAATGGGTTGAAAGTTATTTTGACCACAATTGCCCAAAGACATCTCCCACCGGTAGGTATAGTTACCAATTCCTCCAAGCGGTGTTGAACCTTGCAATGTTGCTACGGTGCCGGCACAGGTGGCCGGTTTTATTTCAAAAGAATTATTGATAATTGGGATTATACAAGGCTGTGCAAGGGCCGATGAATAAGAAAGAAAAATAAAAATAAATAAAAAACTAATACGCGATATAGCCCTCAAAGGGAGCAAGATTGTAATACCATTTTTAGGTATTGAAAAAGATATGTTTGCAACAGGCTTCAATAAAAACATTAGTTAGCATTAACAAGTCATCAAAAGGAACAGGAATCAATAGTAACCGCTGGTATAAGGTAGCAGTTAAGCCAATACCAGGATTGAACTTTCTGACAGTTACATTTTAATTCAAACAAAGCGATTAAAAGTTTAATTCTACAGCAAGACCAGTCTTGAAAAATCACACCTTGTAATTTAGATACGGACGGTTCTAAATTAACCTGCCAATTTTAATAAAAATTTGCAATCCGGATATCAATCACAGCAGCTAAACCGGTTGTTTTAGGTTGGTAAAATAAATTTACAGGTTATTACTATACAATCGGGAAAACGGATAAATTTTTTTATTTTCTCAGGCACACCATCGTGGAAATATTGAAGATTTTTTACCGGAATTTTTAAAGAATAAATAGTGGGTAGCAATAAAGTAAAGTGACGAATGACCATAAGAGAAAGGTCTTTCAGCGGAGCTTAGTTGCCTGTATCCAACACCAGCCTAAAACCAACTTCGTTGCTTTTTTCAAGAGGGTTCTTCTTATTTCTAAACGAAGGGCGGAAACGGTCGCCCTGGTAATCTTTAAAATTCCCTCCTCTTATTACTTTTTCCTTACCTAACGGCGGACCTTCGGGGTTTAACTGGTTAAAATCTTCTTTGTAATAATAAGCTCCATACCAATCTAAACACCATTCAGATACATTACCCATCAGGTCATAGATCCCTGCAACGTTAGGTTGCTTAATACCTACCGGATGTGCTTTTTTATCAGCGTTAGAAAAATACCAGGCTGTTTTATTTATATACTTTTCCTGCCCGCCGGCCGTATCCACTTCCATCTTTCCGCCAATCCTGGCTACATATTCCCATTCGGCTTCTGTTGGCAATCTGAATTTTTTATTACTGATGACATTTAACTTCCGGATAAATTTCATGGCATCCTCCCAACTTACATTTTCTACCGGGCAGGTAGCACAATCTTTATTAATGCCACTTGGATTGTAGCCCATAAGTGTTTCCCATTGATGCCGGGTAACTTCGTATTTACTAAAAAACACGGGCTTGATAGTGACCGAATGTTCTGTTTCATCGGCAGCAGGAGCTCTATTATTCCCCATGGTAAACTTGCCACCTTCAATCAGGACCATATTGGCGACCAAAGAATTGATTGCCACTAATTCTTTATCGAAAAAAATCTGATTTCTTATGGTACCTGGTTGATTATCCGGTGATTTTTTTTCATTTAATACCACAGGCGTAGTGTTTGCCACTTTTTTGTTTTTAAGGCTTTCACGTTGCGCATTATTCTCATCTACCACATATAACAGGTCAATAAAAATTTCATTGTTTCCTTCTTCTTTAACTCTGAATGTATCTTTCATTTCATCATGTGTTGCCTTGCTTACCGCTTTGTATGAATATTTGCCCGGAGGTATTTCCAGGTAAAGAAATTCAGTTTTGAAAAGCTGCCCTCGCAATTCTTCATTTACGTATAAATCGCAATTTTCATTGGTGGCAAAAAGAACTTTTAAATCGGGTTTTCGTACGGTAACAGAATATTTCCCGGCAGTGCTGCCTCCCCTATCTCCATTAAAATTATTTTCTGTTTTTGTAAGCCTGTTATTAGTTGTTCTGCCCTTTAGACTATTGGGCTGGGAAAAACAATAATCACAGGAAAGCAAGCATAAAAACAGTATAACTATGCACTTTATCATGCCTGAAAATTATTGCTTTTTGATCTAAATCAGGTGTGTAAAAATTCCGTTGCGACAAAAAATTAAGGAATGATAGCAGTATTTTATCTCACCTACTTAAAGCTTATAGCATTTTTCATTTTGTAAAACAGAAATGCGGTTTATGGCCGTACTTCTTCAAAAGCAAATGCAAGCCATGTTTAGTTTTTGCTAGTATGTTTCATCTGCTTAAAACAAGAAGCAAAGGTTTAATAAAAGCAGGATGAAAAATTCCTATATGCAGAGATTCATAAAACTGTCAATTATTATTATATGACAGCACTCAGAATTACTACCTATACCAACAACTTTTACAGAAAACAAACCATTGCCCAAAAAGCTTTGCAACAGCTTATAATATCGTTAGTAGTATGCAGCTTTGTAGTAGCAACAATTAATCAGCCGGCAGCAGTAGTTTAAATACCGATCCCTGGCCTGGGTTACTAAGGGCTGCAATGCGGCCATTATGGTTTTCGATTACTTTTCGCACTATGGCAAGACCAACTCCGGAACCCTGGTATTCGCTCCTGCCATGTAGCCGCTGAAACATCTGGAAGATGCGTTCGGCGTGCTCCTGGTCAAACCCGATACCGTTATCCTGAACCTGGATGAGATGATATAAACTCTCCTTGTTTTCTTCCGGCAGATCGAATGTAGATTGACTGCCTTTTACAACTTCCGATGTTATTATAATTTGAGGAGCAACGTCACTTTTGCTGTACTTCAAAGCATTTTGAATTAGGTTATGAAAGAGCTGCTGTAACTGGCGCCTGTGCCCTGTAACTGTTGGTAAGTTTTTTATGACGACAGTTGCGCCTTTCTCTGCAATTGCAACTTCAAGATCATTGACCACTATTTGCAATTTTTTATTCAGGTCAATCTTTTCAAGAAGGTCCACACCCATACTTACGTGTGAGTAATCCAACAGGTCATCAATTAATAAACTCATTCGTGCAGTGGCATCCTCTACCCTCGCGAACAGGTTTTGCTGTTCATTACTCAGTGAGCCAAGGCTGCCTTTTAAACGATCAGAAAAAACCTGGACTTTTCTTACAGGTTCTTTCAGATCATGTGAAGCTGCATGTGCAAATTCTTCTAAGTTGGCGTTAGAACGTTTAAGTTCCTCTATATGTTTTTCCAGCTGAAATTGGGCTGTTTTCAATAGCGTATAATCCGTGAAAGTAACCAGCACTTCGTCACCCACTTTCGTACTCATAAGATCCAGGTACAAATCATGTCCATCTACATTATAATGAACGTCTTTTTGCTGTGTTTTCCCTGTGAGGAACGTTTCTTTATACATTCCGAATACACCATTGTTCATGTATCCAGGAAACCAGGTACTGCCCAATGCGCCTTTCAAAACATCGGGAGTCTGCCCTACATAAGCCGCAAAGTTGGTGTTAGTAATCACGAAGCGGAAATCAACAATTTCACCATCATCATATACTGGCGAAAAAGTAAACATTCCAGATTGAGCGGCATTGAAAACAGCAGCTAACCGCTCAACCGTTTGTACAATTTCCAGTTGTGTATTTTTCGTTGTGGTTATATCGGTAAAAACATTTATCAAACAATCATCGTTCATTTTTGCAACAGACAGTTCCAGCCACCTGCTTGTAGGCTCTAAATAGTATTGCATGATAAACGGATCACCTGTTGCAAGTGTTTCTAAAGCTTTTTGAAAGACCGGGCTGCTTAGTATGTTGGGGTCGTTCTGTGATATTTTATTATTGAGCATCTGCTCCATAGACATACCTACATACTTTCCCGATATGGCGTTGGCAACAATTGTTCTGCCATCAATCACCTCTCCTGACTCATTACGAATTACTTCGGTTACAGTTATACCACTGGGCGAATGCTCCAAGATATTATCCAGCAGGTTTCGCTGTAGCTCGATCTGAAGAGTTGCCAGTTTTTGTTCTGTGATGTCCTGCGTGGTAACCACAATCGTTTCTTTATCTGTGGGCACAACTACATAGTCATACCAATTATTAATATCCTGCGCAACAAAATGCGTTTCATTATGTACTGCCTGCCCTGTATGCAAAACATCACAGAAAATGTCAAAAAATCCATTGGTTTTATTCTCGGGAATCAATGCTAACATAGAAGTTCCAATAATCCCATCCGCACTCAGATTTAAGAGTTTTGCAATATTGTTGTTGACAAATAAATAGCGAAAGTCAACTATAGTTCCTTTTTTATCACGTACAGCTTTAAGTGCGTAAATACCATTAAAAGAAGCATCCAGGATACTGCCTATAAACCTTTTTTGTTGCGCTAACTCAGCTGTTCTTTCTTCTACTCTTCGCTGTAGCTCAGCCTCATTTTCTTCGAGTCTTTTTCGTATACCTACCTGCTCCGTTACATTATGCGCCACACAAAAAATACTACTTACTTCTTTAGTTGAAGTAGTTTGATGATACGGTTTGAAGACAAGATCAAAATACCGTGTTTCTCTTATTCCTTCAATTAATAAGGTGGCTGGAAATGTAGAAATATAGTAGGGCTCGCCTGTTTGCCTTACTTTTTCTAATATTTCAACCAAGCCCTGCATCTTAGCTTCAGGCAGAGCTTCGACTATAGGTTCACCAATAATCTCAGCAGCTCTGCCTAAAAAATGGAGCATCCGCTCGTTGGCAACTTCCACTATAAAGTCTGCTCCTTTAACAAGGCAGATAGCAACAGGAGCCTGCATTAGCAAATGACGAAGGTTATATTCACTTTCCTTAAGCCTCCTTGTGGCCAACACCTTTTCAGTTGTTTCTGTGCAGGCACAAAAAACACCGCCAATTTTGCCTGATTCATCAAACACCGGGCTGTAGGAAAAAGTAAAATAACTTTCCTCCCGATGGCCACGCCTGTTAATATATAATAGCTGATCCTCAGACCAATTGGATATTCCTTCGATCATAACCTGTTCAGCCAACGGCCCCACAACATCCCATATTTCTGACCATACTTCAAGCCCTGGCCTACCTAATGCCCCAGGATGTTTTTCTCCTGCAATCTCACAGTAAGCATCATTATAGATTGTTATAAGCTCCGGCCCCCACCATATAAACATGGGAAACCGAGAATTTAAAAGTATGCTTACAGCAGTTTGTAAACTTGACGGCCAGGCATAAGGTGCACCAAGTGCTGTCTCACTCCAATCTTTTGCACGAACAAGTTTACCCATTTCACCTCCCCCTTTTAAAAAAGGAAGTCCTTTCGCTTCATGTAGTACCATCTAATGAATATGATTAAAGAATAACCTCAAAAATATATAATAATGTACGCTCTGGTCAAAATTAGAGTTTCATTCCAATTGTGAAAATGAACAATAATTGGTATGCCTGAGAAAGATTAGATAGTATTGAAACCTATTAAATAAAACCTTCTTACTATCGTCAAACTATTTTATGCTTATGTAACCATAAGCATAAACAGCAAGAGATGCCCCTAATGCGTTCTTGCTGTTTAAGCATGTTAGTCAAAACCGGTTGAAATATAAGATTGAACATCGGCTCATACTTTTTGAAAATATGTTTTGGCTGTTGCACTAACTATCCTCATGTTAGTTATGAAATGTCTTTTGCGTGAGGGATAGAAGTGAAAATCCTTTTTTTCCCTTTGCCTGATGCTTCGATAGGCTTACCATGACAAAGAGCAAAAAAGATTGCAGCAGACAGCCCCGCCCCAAGGGACACGTCCAACTAAAGATTCGTGACTTTCACAAAATGAATTCAATTTTACATATTTAGCTTTTTCACTATAGTTCATTATCTTGTAATATAACTGCAGTAAGATATCCTCTATATCTACTCACCAGACTAACGTAATTTTTAAAACTTCAACATAGTCAATATGGAAAAATCGATCAAAATAATTTTGTTCATTATTGTTGGTATCGTCATTGTAAATTTTGTGGCAACTATTTTTGGCAACAACAACATCAAGGGCATCCGAATCAACCTCGAAAAAGCTAAGCTTACCACAGACTCCGCACTGAATGAATTAAAATATTCAAAAAGCAAGCTTGATTCAATTAAAGCAGACATGCTTGTATTTCAATCTTACATTAATAATATTCAAAAAACCGTAGAGCTGAACGATAATGAAAAAAGGCTCAAAGAAGAAAAGAACACAGTCAAGGTAACAGAGTTGAAAGAAAATATAAAGAAGCTACGGTCAGAAATTGAAAATGACAGCCTTCCCGATATTGAAGTAATTACTACAAAAAATAATTAATTATGCAAACCTCTAAATACCTGGTTTACCTGCTGCTGGTTGCAACAGTAACATTGCTTTCGTCTGTATGTTTTTCGCAGAGTCAAATTATGGAAATGAAGGATTCTATAGGATTGCGTTCTTATGGAAAAGGAAGAGGTGACACCATATTAATTCAATTAGACTCCGCATTTATATTGAACAAAAAAACATTCAAGCTTTACCAGGACACTTATAAAAGGGTTCAAGCAGGCAACCCGCAAGCGAAAAAAATGGTAGAAGAATATGAACGCCTGGTTGCTTTGCAGGATAGTATGCTAAAAGAAAAGGAAGTTTACTACCAGGGCTTAAAATCCAGTTTTGATTCCCTTGCTACCGGTTCGAATGATTTTCTAAAACGTACCGATGTCAATATTACTGCGATAAATCAATCCCTTTCAAATGCCACCGGGCAATTGAATAATATAAAAGTGTTATTAGACGATTCTCTTGATAAATTAAAGCTGGTGAACAAACAAAAGTTTAAATGGGCGGTTGGAGGATTTACGGTAGGAATTGGTGTTGCGTCGCTGGTTTTTCTGATTGCCAAATAATAACCGGGTGCTAACTACAATGGCCGCTGGCGTGCCCATAGACATTGCTACAAACCGAAGAAAAGGAACTATTACACCAAATTAAAGTGCTCTTTAAGCTGGTAGCTCGTAGCCAACACAGGCCGGTCCTAAGCGTGTTTAAAATACGCAACTATTCCAATCATTATTACATAAGACCACTACCTGTTTCTAAAGAACCTGCTTAACCATTCAGGTAAAAAGCGGCATGAAGTTTTTATACCTGGTAACAAATGAATTCCTGCTATACTTATTACTCACCACTAAAAACCCGGTTTATGAATCCGCTTCAAAACGATAACCAACCCCAGGACGATACACCTTTAGCAGAAACAGGCAATGCCTCCAATCCATCGCCGCGGCCTGATAATTTAGAAGCTATGAATGATAACCAATTCTTAGGTGCAGGCGCCGAAAAATACTTGCGGGAAGTTGCCAGCATCGAAGACGTTCCAGATCCACAAGACCAACAGGATATGGACGAAATGATAGAAGCAGAAAAGGGATAGCCGGCTATTTTTATGCATTGATAACGGAAAGGAAATCTGGCTGCATCACCCTCATGTAAATCCGGTCATTTGCACTTATGAAGTCATTTCTTTGCTCTTTCATACTGTACCGGCCATGATACATCTACACCAACTTCTTTAGCGGCGTGTAAACTAAAATACGGTTCCCGCAAAAGCTGCCGGGCCAGGAATATTAAATCAGCCTGTCCATCGGCGAGTATGCCTTCCGCTTCTTTAGCAGTTGTAATGAGGCCAACAGCACCCGTCATAATTCCTGCTTCTTTTTTTATGCGTTCGGCAAATGATGTTTGATACAAAGGGCCAGGAGTAATTTTTTGCTGTGGTGAGTTGCCACCGCTTGAGCAATCAATTAAATCAACACCTTTCTCTTTTAAAACTTTCGATAGTGCCACTGATTCTTCAATTGTCCAGCCGCCGGGTACCCAATCGGTAGCAGAGATGCGGACAAACAGCGGCATTTCATTGCCCCATACTTCTCTTATTGCTGCTATTATTTCTATAACAAATCGTGTTCTGTTTTCAAAGGAGCCTCCATATTCATCTTGCCGGTGGTTACTAAGGGGCGATAAAAATTCGTGAAGAAGGTAACCATGTGCTCCATGCAGTTCAATAATTTGAAAGCCTGCTTCTTTTGCACGAATAGCACCCTGCCTGAACTCTTCTATTATCCTTTTAACTTCTTCTTTTGTTAGTTCATGAGGCACCGGTTCTCCCTCTTTATATGGAACGGCACTTGGTGCTTCTGTTACCCAGGGCTGCTCGTCTTCGGCCAAAGAGGCATTGCCTTCCCACGGGCGGTGATGACTGGCCTTGCGACCTGCATGAGCTAATTGAATACCCACAACAGCTCCTTGCGCTTTTATAAAATCGGTAATTCTCTTCAGACCTTCAATATGGTCATTTTTATAAATACCAAGGTCGTGTGGGGTAATTCTTCCGGCTGCGGAAATGGCTGCTGCTTCGGTAAAAACAAGCGCCGCACCACCCACGGCCCTGCTACCTAAATGCACCAGGTGCCAGTCATTTGCAAAACCATCAACACTGCTGTACTGGCACATGGGCGAAACCACAATTCTATTTTTTAAAACGATTGATTTGATTGTAAGCGGTTGAAACAAATTTGCCATAGTAAACAGTTGGATTGCAAAGTTGCGGCCACAACTTTTACAGTGCCGGAAGTGAGTAAAATTTACTGGTTTCCACTTACATTTTATTATGGAATTATGTACTGGATAAACAAAAATTACTTAGATAAGAGAAACAGGCCCAGGTACTATTGCAATTCTCCAAGCCTGGAAATACATTGTAACGGAAGACTTTTACCGACTTGAAAGTCACAGCATTACAATCCAACGCATCATCCTAACACTAAAAAAACGCCTTCCATGAAAACCAGGATTCTTTTATCTATTTCCCTATTGCTTGCTATTGCACACTCTTATGCACAGGTAAAAATCGGCAATAACCCGAACTCAATTAATGCCAACTCGCTTTTTGAAATGGAGAGTACCAATAAAGGCTTGCTGGCCCCGAGAGTTGCTCTGAACAGTGTTTCGTCGGCGTCTCCTTTAACCGCCCCGGTTCCATCAGGCATGCTTGTGTACAGCAGTGGCGGAACATTGCCAGATGGTTTTTATTTCTGGAACGGCACTAAGTGGTTAGCCATTCAATCTGCTGGTAATACCCGTACAAATTATGTTTTGGTAAAATCACCTGCCGACTTGCCGGCACCCATTAGTGGCGTTATTACACTTGTAGCAGGCACTACTTACGAGGTAAACGGAACCATCGCATTAACCAGCAAAATCAATTTAAATGGTTGTTACATGGTGGGTATGGATGCCAACAATGATAAATTAGTTTATACACCTGGCACCGGTGAATTATTTACCGGCACGAAAGGCGGTACCATAAAAACATTGACCCTTGTAGCAAATACAGCGGGTTCGAAATTGTTTAATGTCAGCCTTGTGGCAACTGAAAATCTTTTGGTACGGGATGTTATTATTGCCAACTGTGCTGATGTGGGATTAGTAAGGGGAGGAAATATTATCTTCTTCAGCGTTATTAATTATGCAGGCAACACAACTGGCATTACTTACCAGGATAATATCAATCTATTGCTTGACAACACAGCATGGTTTTCGACTAACTCCGGAACTTTTGAAAAGATCATTGGGACGTTCACTATCATAGAAAAATTGGGTGGCTTTAGCCAGGCGGGAACAGGTACTATTGCTATGGATATCACAGGTATTACCACAATCAATGAAGTAGGCAATTTAAAGAATACTGCTTTCGTTGGAACAGGTACAAGGATTAATGGAATTTTTTCAAAGAAATGGGAAGTGGAAGCAGCTGGCATCAACACCGAAAAAGATGCTTCGGCTACAGGCAGTTTATACATCTCCACAGCTGCTTCCACAAATATTACTAACATTAATACACCTGTAAAAGTTGCCGGCACAACAACAGCAACAGAACTGGTTCGTTTTACATCGCCAACCAGCAACCGGTTGTTATATGATGGCACTAAAACAAGAACTTTTCAAGTGTCAGTTGCCCTATCAGCTACCGCTGCCAGCGGCACTTATATATACTCTTTTTATATCTACAAAAACGGTGTACAGGTACCTTCTTCCCGGCAAAGAGTGAAAGTGTATTCTTCATTAGGAGATATACAATCCCTCCCGATTGTTTGCACCGTTACCCTGGCTGCTGGTGATTATATTGAGCTATGGGCAGAAAACAATGATGATGCCGTTACAGACATTACTGCTCAGAATATGACACTGACAGTCAAGTAACACCACAAATTCAAGCAACAAATTCGTCCCATGAAAATTAAAATTTTACAGGCCCTATTATATATTTTTTGCTTACAAGGATTGGCCCAGCAGCCGGTAACCAATTCCGGCAACTGGCAAATACATCCTGGCGGCTCTTTAAGCATAGCAGGAAGTTTTACCAATACCGCATCAGCCAACTTTTTAAATAACGGAAGTGTTTATGCAAAGGGCAGCATCACTTCAGACCAGCCTGCTATGATTGCAGGTACCGGTACTATTTTTCTAAATGGCAGCACTACACAAACAATAGCTGGCACAACTTCATTCAGAACGAACCATATTACCACAGATAACGCCGGTGGATTCATACTGAACACAGATTTAAGTATTAGCGGCGTTCATACATTTACCAATGGCATCATCAATACATCTGTAACGCCTACCTATATAATTTATGAGAACGGCGCTACCTACACTGGTGATAATGATGCCCGCCATATAGCCGGGTGGGCAAAAAAAGTGGGGGCAACTGATTTTATTTTTCCTGTTGGAAATGGCACCGTAGAAAGAACAATAAGACTTAATAGTTTAACTGCACCAAGCGAGTTCGCGGTTAGACATAATGCTCCCTCTCCAAACCCCTACCAATTAATTACCCCTCTTATGGCAGTAAACTCTGACGAAAATTGGGAGGTGACTAAAACGTATGGAGGCAACGCAAGTGTTACTCTAACTTGGGATAATAGCAAGGTTCCTTTTTTTAATTGGACAGTAGCAGACGTACGCGTAGCCGCTTACAACGGAAGCAACTATTGGTTTAATGCAGGCGGGAGCGCCACCGGTGATGCAAGCACTGGAACCATCACTTCAAATGTTGTCTCCTTATTTAACCGGTTTACGTTTGCTGGCACTTCGGATGTTCTTCCGGTAACACTTATCGGTTTTAATGCAAAGAGGAACAATAAATACACAGAGATATTATGGAAGACAGCTAATGAGAATAATATAGAATACTATACAACAGAGCGAAGTGATAACGGCAGTTATTTTTATAGTCTTACCCAGGTAAGAGCACATAATTTACCGGACATACAAGACTACTTTGTTGCAGATAAAAAAACAGTAAACCAGTATGCTTATTATCGTTTAAAGATCGTTAGTACCGGGGGCAATATTCAGTATTCATCTGTTATAAAAGTTAGCAACCTCAACCCGGTTACATCGTTACACTTGCAAAGCAACCCGGTTAAAAGCAGGCTTACACTTGTACCGCTTAACGGGTTAAACGGATCGTTCGATTATCACATTTTTTCTGCCGGCGCACAACTGGTTCAAAAGGGAAAAATAAATATTCAAAGTGGTGGGCAGGTTGAATTGCCGCTTCGTATCAATGCAAAGCCAGGCAGCTATACTTTAACGGTTAGTAGCAAGGAACAGAACTTTACTATCAGGTTTATAGTGCAATAAATAACTGGTATTTGTAAAATTTTAATTGATCCCCCCTTTTGTAAAAGAAAGGGGATTCTTTTGAACCAGGAGGAAGAATATCTATTTGGCTTTACTTGCGTCGCACTCTTGTACGTCCGTATTACTATGCAGCAATTTTCAACCACGGTTTAAATTTGCGATTTACAAAAATTAAAAAATGGCTGACTCATTTACGGCTGCACTCTTAAATTACTCAATCATTTAATTATACCATTTTATCGCAAAATAGGTACAAGGTTCGGCGCCTGCATTTGTCACATTGTGTAATACATTAGGCCGGGCTAAAATCAAAGAGCCAGGCGCCGCTTTCAATTTTTCTTCACCCATACTTACAATGACATTCCCTTTTATGAGGAACATAATTTCTTCGGCCCTGTGCTCATGAGGCGGATGGCTTTCCTGCGATCCATTGAGTGTTGTAACATGTGTTTCAAAACGGGTAAACATAGATGAAGGCCGGTCAAAAACCGGCCGCGATTCTCCTTTGGCGGTCTTCTTCACCGTAAGTTCATTCCAGTCTTTTACTAAAGACCCACCGCCATCTTTCCCACGGGCAATATTGACCGTGGATTTGGACCTGAACCCCAATACATAATACGTTACCGGAAGCGCCGAACTATTTTGAAAGCTTTGTGTATCGCCGGCAACTATCAGCGCAAGGCTTCCAGGGCCTATCATTTTACTGCTGTCATTTATGGTGATGGTTAGCTGCCCATCTTTTACAATGATCAATTCTTCACGGTCATTTATGGCACGGGGTGGATGATTTGTTTTTCCAGGCGCCAATGTCGAAACATGAACGCTTAAGTTTTCTAGGTCAGTGGTGGATCCTTCCCATTTTACTTTTTTCTTAAATGCTGTATCTATCCTTCCATTGATGTTATCTAAATTATAAACTCCAGATAGTAAAGGAAGTAATTGTGCTTTTACTAATGATGTTATTGATAGTAAGAAAAGAAAGAATAGTGGTTTCATAAATAGAAAATTACAATAGAAAATGCAACTGCTGACAGATGTCTTTACTTTTTACTATGCAGATAAAAGGCAAAGCATCATCTTGATATTACTGCGCATAACTATATTTTGATTTACTTTTCACATCATACATTTTAAAATGATTCGGATGACCATCGTAACGAATGCTGCAATTGGAAACATTACTCGTGCTGTTACTAACAAAGAACTACTAAGTCTAAACCATAAAAATTGTCATCCGCCACTCAGCCTTCTAAGGATGTATGAATATCTAACAGCGCCTGTTTTAAAAAGTATCAAGGCAATTACCAGCAGCAGTAGTAAAAACATACTGGCAATTCTATCCATTTCACTGCTGGTTCTTTCTGCCTGCAAACAAAAGAAGGCTTATACGGGATGGGCAACCGCCAAAGGCTCTGCAGAAGCTATTCATTACTCCTCGCTTACCGAGATAGATACAACTAATGTTACACAATTAGAAGTGTCCTGGGAATATCATACAGGTGATGCTGACACGGTTCATCATTCGCAAATACAATGCAACCCAATAGTTATTGACGGCATACTTTACGGCACATCGCCACAAATGAAATTGTTTGCAATTGATGCAGCAAGCGGCAAGGAAAAGTGGGTGTTCAATCCGTTTGATACACTGGCAGGTAACAAGGTGGCTTTTTTTATTATGAATAATTCACGGGGTGTTGCTTACTGGACAGATGGTGCCGAAGACAAGCGAATCTATTATACAGCAGGCTCACAGCTTTACTGCATCAATGCCGCAAATGGCAAGCCTGTAGCCACTTTTGGTGATAGCGGCAGGCTTGATTTGCACGATGGTCTTGACCGTGATGTGAAAGATTTATTCGTCACTTCTACCTCCGCTCCTACTATTTACAAAGACCTGCTGATTACCGGAACACGGGTCGATGAAGGCCCTGCCGCTGCACCGGGACACATCCGGGCCTTTGATGTGCGTACCGGTAAGCGCCGCTGGATATTTCATACCATACCATATCCCGGCGAACCCGGTTTTGAAAGTTGGGAAGACACGACCGCCTATAAATTTATTGGCGGCGCCAATGCATGGAGTGGCTTTAGCTTAGATGTGGAGCGGGGTATTTTATTCGCTCCTATCGGTTCTGCTTCCTATGATTTTTATGGAGGTAAGCGGCTTGGAAATAACTTATTTGCCAACTCCTTATTGGCGCTTGATGCTGGCACAGGAAAGCGTTTATGGCATTTTCAGCAAATTCATCACGATGTTTGGGACAGGGACTTATCATCACCTCCCGCCTTGGTTCAACTAAAAAAAGAAGGCAAAACAATTGATGCCGTAGCACTTACAACAAAGTCAGGTTTTGTTTTTTTATTTGAAAGGGAAACCGGTAAATCAATCTATCCTATTGAAGAAAGACCAGTGCCAACTACATCCGATCTTACAGGTGAAAAACTGTCGCCTACACAACCCTACCCTACCAAACCTTCGCCCTTTATGAGGCAGTCTATGACAGAAGGCGACATCAATCTTTTTCTCTCCGACAGTTCTTATGCCGATATAAAAACCCGTCGGGCATCTTATAAAAACGACAACATGTGGCACCCGCCATCGTTACAGGGAACTATTATGTTTCCGGGCCTTGATGGCGGTAGCGAATGGGGTGGCCCATCGTATGACCCTGAAACTAATATGCTGTATGTAAATGCCAACGAAATGCCTTGGTTAATTACTTCCATTGCTGTAAAAAACAAAGCAGCGGCAAAAGAAAATTATGGACAGGCAGGCATGCGGCTGTATCAATCTAACTGTATGACCTGCCATGGCCGGGAGCAGCAAGGGTCGGGTAATTTTCCAGCATTGACAGGTGCTGAGAAAAAATATTCACTGGCGGCATTCGATGCACTCCTCCAATCGGGCAGGCGCATGATGCCAGCCTTCAAACAATTAAATACCGGCGAACGGGAAGCAATTGCCTCCTTTGTATTAAATGAAACTGCTTTAAAAAACAAACCTTTCGTGGCCACGATAAAAGACGACCCTACCAGCCTGCCTTACTCTATCACCGGCTATCACAAATTTTTAAGCAAGGAAGGGTACCCTGCAATTTCACCACCCTGGGGTACATTAAATGCGCTGGACTTAAATACCGGCGAGTGGATTTGGAAAAAGACACTTGGCAACGACACCAGTTTCAAAAAAGCAAAGGCACCAACAGGCACTGAGAATTACGGCGCCTCTGTAGTAACGGCCGGCGGCTTGCTGTTTATTGGTGCTACTAAAGATGGAAAGTTCAGGGCTTTCAATAAACGGACCGGCACATTGTTATGGGAGTATAATTTACCGGCTCCTGCTTATGCAACACCGGCTGTTTATGAATTGGCTGGAAGGCAGTACATCGTAATCGCCTGCGGCGGTGGAAAGATGGGAACAAAATCAGGTGATAGCTATGTGGCTTTTGCATTACCTCATGAAAAATGAGGCAGCGCTTACTTCCGGATTCTTCAATAAAATAGCGTTGCTCCCTGTTTACATTGTGAAAAATTAATTCTATCGAAACCGGGTTCAACATCCTTCTTTATCCAATCAATATGCTTGCCTTCATCGGCTGGATAGGAATCATTTTCTAACGGCTTCTTTTTACAAATTCACCCATAGCATCAAACTGCTGCACCCGCCGTGTCCCGCAAAGCTGTGCTTAACAATCTGCTGGGTAAATTGTTCGTGTGAGGCCGGGTATGCCGGTATTATAAGAATTTATTTTGCTGTAGTATAGAAAGTAAAACGCTGTAGAATATATCTCTGCTACAGATTTTATTACCCGGAAGGAAAACAAAAGCAACTATCGAAACATTTCCGGGAAGGCGCCTGATACGGCATAGTTTTTTAGCTGTTAATCTACATGGTTTTTTGCATTGACAAGCGACGGTAAAAACTGCAGGATAACAAATACACGTGGTACCTGCAAACCGGGTTGACAGTGTAAAAAATTTTTATTATTCACCCCTAAATTTTTGTGTTATGAACAGCGACAACAATAGCAGCCAGGAACAGAGAACCGGCGATGAGGATCAATTAAGAAGCAGTACCATGAATGAGACGATCAGGGAAGTAAACGGCGATACTAACATGGATTTAAACGACCTGAAAGATTCAGACCAGGTAAGCAAAAGTAGCAATCAAATGGGCTCAGGAGGCTCACACGATTCAGATCTTACACAGGGAATGAGCTACAATCCCAATGATGCTTCCGCCGTAAGAAGCGGTGGCACAACCGATATGGATAGCCAGACTTCGGGTGGTGCGGGATTGAACGATGGTGTCAGAAGTGGCATGGGATCGACCCTGACAACAAAAAGAAATGTAACAGGAAGTGACTTTGATGGACAAGACGCTTTTTCTTAGAAATTTTATATAGCAGAAATCCGGATTTGCGGACGATTTTGCAGGGTTATGCTTTTGTAGTAATACGATGGTATAACCCTGCTTTTTTATTGCCTAAGCTCCGCACTATAAGCAACGGGTATCTTTATTTAGTGACTGTTGTCAAATGTTTTTGCTATAATTATCTCCAGCAGCGTGGAGCAAATGCTGCATTAGATTAAAATTTATAGTCAGAAAGGATATAGAAACCCACACGTGTACTATCAATAGCAACGAACTTCATGCAACTGTAAACTATAACGCATGAATAAATTCCGGCTTGGTATCATGTTAGCACTTTTGACCCATAGTGCAGCTTACTGCCAGGATACACCTATCAATTTTGAAACGTACAATCACATCAACCCTTGTGGTACCGCAACATTTATTGAAGCACGCAAAATATCCCTTTATAGATGTTCATAATCATCAGGCCGCAATGGCAAGGCAAAACCTTTTTGCATTGATTAAGGATATGGATAGTATGAATATGAAAGTGATGGTGAACCTTACGGGTTATGGCGGTGATGTATTAAAGGCAATGACTGATAATGTGCAGAAAAATTATCAGGAGCGATTCATCATTTTTACCAACCTTGACTTTCGGGGTTTTGGAGAAAAAGACTGGACAGAAAACGCCGTAAAGCGATTACGGAATGATGTACAGAATGCAGCAAAGGGCCTCAAAATATTTAAAGAGCTGGGCTGTCTTACAAGGATAATTCAGGGAGGCGTATTCCTGTTGATGATAACCGGCTTGATCCTATATGGTTGGCTTGTGGTGAGCTGCATATTCCAGTGCTCATTCATTCGGCTGCGCCGAAGTCGTTCTGGGATTCTATGGATAATAACAATGAACGATTGTTGGAGATGAAATTATATGCTGACAGAAGGTACGGAAATGAAAATTTTGTATCCTGGGATATGATCATACGGGAGCAACACCAGGTGTTTAAAAAGCATCCGGGGACAACGTTTATCAATGCGCATTTTGGATGGATGGCCAATAACCTGCAGGAACTTTCTAACCTGATGAATGGGCTTCCAAACATGTATGGTGAATTCGGCGCCATGATAGCTGGATTGGGATGGCAGCCAATTGCTGCGAGGGCTTTCTTTGAAAAATACCAGGACCGTATTTTATTCGGCAAAGATTCTTGGGTGCCGGTGGAATACACTACATATTTCAGAGTGCTTGAAACGGCTGATGAATACTTTCCTTACCATAAAAAATACCATGCATTCCGGGCCATGTATGGCATGAGCCTTCCGGATGAAATTTTAAAAAAGATCTACTACAAAAATGCTTTGAAAATTCTACCGCGAATAGATAAGAGGTTGTTTCCTGAATAGAAAGTATCGCTTCCTCTTACAGACATCTTGCTTGCGAGGAAATACCGAAACACATTGTTTAAATTTCAGACGAGGTTGTTATGATCAACCTTGCTTGTCATCCGATGAAGACAAGTATTTCATAACGACCAGGTTGAATGCTTAAAGATGGACTGTCTCTATTGAATAGAATGGTTAGTTCATGTTGTTAAGCATAAACCTGCAACAAAAGCAGATAGTGATACTGTCTGTCAGGCTTAAAAAGTCTGCATGCACATAATAAAAAAAGTCTCGCAAATGCAAGACTTCTTTTTGGTTTATACATAGGTTATTGTTGCGAGGCCGGAGGCGCAACAGTAGTATTTACATCGGTTTTAACACCGGTGTACTGCCATACTTTTGTTTTTGCCTTCGCATCGCTTGTTAAAAACGAAGTGGGATCCGCATCATCAAATGGGCGGCCCAATGCAATGGTTAATTCTTTGGACTCTGGATTGAAAAACAGGGCTCCCTCTGCAACAGCTTTTCCGCTTTCGGTTTGCTGGGCAGGAACTTTATACGTGGACGGAGACTTTTTCATGAGGGCTTTGAACTTGCCTTGCGGTAAGCCTTCTACCCACACAATACCTTTATTGGTTTCATCTAATGTTATAGTAATATCGGCGGTTGATGTGCCGGAAGCTTTAAAACTGCCTAGCGCCGGGAAAGAATGTTCGGGACGTAAAGTTTCAGATGTAAGGCCTTTCAGGTGTTCAGGAATTGCTACCGGGGTTGTAAGAGTAGTTAAAGGAGTAGGCTTAGCGGTAGAGTCCGGTGTAGTTGTTTGGGCGCCAGCGGCTGAAGCCACTAAAATCGCCAAAACAAGAAAGGTGTTGTTTTTCATGATCATAAAATTTTAGGTTTGAAGGAGTTTGCACATCTTACTGAAAACTGTGCCAAAAAGCTAAAAAACATTAACAGCGCTAAACTTTATTTTGCTGCCTAAATTTTTTAGCACCGTTTCAACCTTATGTATCTTCGCCGGCCTTGATTGGAGACGATAAATGAAAAAACAAGTACAGCCTTTGAACAGCGCAAACGGCGAAGAATTTATAGAGGTGTTCGGCGCCAAAGAACACAACCTCAAAAACATTGACATCTCTATTCCTAAAAATAAATTGGTTGTTATTACAGGCATATCGGGCAGTGGTAAATCATCGCTTGACTTTGATACCATTTTTGCCGAGGTCCAGCGCCGCTATATGGAAACTTTCGGTGCATATGCCCGGCAGTTTATTGGCGAGATGGAGCGTCCGGACGTTGATAAGATAACTGGCCTCTCCCCCGTAATTTCCATTGAGCAGAAAACTACTAATAAAAACCCCCGCTCAACGGTAGGTACCGTCACGGAGATTTATGATTTCCTGCGCCTTCTTTATGCCCGTGCATCCGAAGCCTACTCCTATAATACAGGGAAGAAGATGGTGCGGTGGAGCGAAGATGAAATAGTAAATAATATTTACAAACGCTTTGATGGAGCAAAAATCACTTTATTAGCGCCTTTGGTAAGAGGCCGCAAAGGGCACTACCGCGAGCTTTTTGAAGAAGTAAGAAAGAAAGGATTTTTGAAAGTACGGGTTGATGGCGAGATAAAAGACCTTTCGCCCAAGATGCAGTTAGACCGTTACAAAATTCATGATATAGAATTGGTGGTAGACAGGCTACAGGTTACAAGAGACATGCGTACCCGCATCAGCCAGAGTGTGCAGCAGTCGCTAAAGTTGGGAAAGGATCTGATGTTTGTGCAGGGAGAGGCCACAGCCAGCACTGCATCCCCTGCCCCTAAAGGTGAGCGTCAGCGCACAAAGCCGGCAGCTGAAAAATTGGATGAGAACCTTTTTAAATCCGAAGAGTCAAGCATGGGATCCTCTGCCTTAGGCGGACCGGGAATGAGCGGGGCCCTTGCAATTTATTCCCGTGCTCTTATGTGCGAAGACACTGGCATCTCTTATGAAGAACCTTCGCCAAACGCTTTTTCGTTCAATTCACCTTATGGGGCCTGCCCAACCTGCAAAGGATTAGGACAGGTTTATACAGTTGACATGAAAGCCATCATTCCCGATGACAGCTTAAGCATCAATGAAAGTGGGATTGCTCCATTAGGCGGCGAGCGGGAAGCATATATTTTCAGGCAGGTTCAGCAGCTATCCCGTAAGGAAAAGTTTAGTCTTGATAAGCCTGTGAAAGACTTGCCGCCACGGGCTCTAAACCTTGTGCTTTACGGCAAGGAAGAAGCAGCTACTGAAGAATTGCAATATGATGATGAACAAATAGATGGTAGTGTTTACAGCGGAGAGTTTGAAGGTGTAGTAAACCAGGTAAAACGTTGGTTTGCTACCAGCCAGAGCGAAGCTATTCAGCGATGGGCCGAAGGCTTTATGGAACTCACTACCTGCAAGACCTGCAATGGCACCCGGTTGAAAAAAGAAAGCCTCTGGTTTAAGGTAGACGAGAAAAATATCGCAGACCTGAGTAACATGGACTTGACTGAATTGTTGCAATGGTTTACCGGTATTGAAAGCCGGATGAATACAACGCAAAATCTTATTGCCAAAGAAATCAATAAAGAGATAAGGGATCGCTTGCAGTTTTTATTAGATGTAGGTCTAACGTATCTAACATTATACCGCCCCACCAGGACCCTTAGTGGTGGCGAATCGCAGCGGATCCGGCTGGCAACACAAATTGGTTCGCAGCTGCAAGGCATTACTTATGTGTTAGATGAACCTTCTATTGGTTTGCATCAGCGGGACAACCAGCGGCTGATCACAGCCTTAAAAAACCTTAGAGATATTGGTAACTCCGTTATAGTTGTGGAACACGATAAAGACATTATGCTGGCTGCCGATTACCTGATTGATGTTGGCCCTAAAGCCGGCTTTCATGGCGGGCATATTATGGCACAGGGCACACCGCAGGAAGTGTTGAAACAAGATACCTTAACAGCCCATTTTTTAAATGGTGAACGGGAGATTGCTGTACCAAAAGAACGCCGTAAGGGCAATGGAAAATTCATTGAGATAAAAGGCGCTAATGGTAATAACCTTACTAAGGTGAATGTAAAATTTCCATTGGGTAAAATGATTGTCGTAACAGGTGTAAGCGGCAGCGGAAAGTCAACGTTGATCAATGAAACGCTGTATCCCTTGCTATCGCAGTACTGCTATAAAAGCAAGACAGCGCCGATGGAATATAAAAGCAGTACTGGGGTTGAAGAAATAGATAAAGTGATTGAGATAGACCAATCGCCAATTGGCCGTACGCCTCGGAGTAACCCCGCAACTTATTGCGGATTTTTTACTGAGATACGCACCCTGTATTCTACCATTCCTGAAGCGAAAATTCGTGGTTATACAGCAGGACGGTTTTCCTTCAATGTAAAAAGTGGACGTTGTGAAGTATGTGAAGGCAGCGGCTTACGAACTATCGAAATGAACTTTCTTCCTGATGTATATGTGCATTGTGAAAAATGCAATGGCAAACGTTACAACAGGGAAACATTAGAGATTCGCTACAAAGGCAAATCTATTTCCGATGTGTTGAACATGACCGTGGAAGAAGCGGTGGAATTTTTTCAACCCATACCTTTCCTATACCGCAAAATAAAAGTGCTGGAAGATGTTGGCCTGGGTTATATCACCTTGGGGCAATCGGCTGTAACGCTTAGTGGTGGCGAAGCGCAAAGGGTGAAACTGGCAACCGAATTAGCCAAAAGAGATACAGGCAAAACATTTTATATACTGGATGAACCAACAACAGGTTTGCACTTTGAAGACATCCATCACCTGCTGGAAGTATTAAATAAATTAGTGGACCGGGGTAACACAGTTTTAGTGATTGAGCACAACATGGACGTAATAAAAGTTGCCGACCATATTATTGACCTGGGCCCTGAAGGTGGTGGTGGTGGTGGAAAAATTTTGTTTGAAGGAACGCCTGAGAAATTGTTGGGAGTAAAGGGAAGTTTTACCGCGCAGTTTTTAAAGGAAGAGTTGAAGTGAAATAAATAAAAAGAAGGTTTAGAACCCAAATATGGAGTTGTTGCTTTTAGTACCGTCTGGTAAACCATTTAATTTTTCATGAATCTGCCCGGTTGTAGTGAAATGAACAGAAATGTCTGTAGCCTCTAGGTTGTCCGCAGAATATGCACCTCCAAATTCCGGTAAAATTTTAAAACTGTAAACCTCATTTTCTTTTAACGTTTGATCATTCAAGATTAACTGCTCAACAAGGGTAGCTAAAAACCAATTGTCAACATTGATTTCATCAGTAAGAAGTTGTTCAAATTCTTCTGAATCTTTAGCAACATTTATTACCTCCCCCAAACTTGTATTTAGCCAAAAAATTGCGCCGTCTTTATCTGTGAAGAACATATCACCTACACTGGAAATTAGAATAATAGATGTTGGGGGGTCTAAACGCCATTTCCATGATGAACAAATATCCTCTAAGTCAACGTTGCTTAATTCTTTAACCAGTTGATGAAATTGCAATGCCATAGTACTCTGTTTTAAAATCTAAGAAGAGGTTCAAAAGAAATATTTGTTACTATACCTTTTGTTGAATTTGGAACTATCTAAACTCGTATCAAAACCTACACAACGATATTTTTTATACCAATGATAATTCCTGTTTACGACATCAATGAATATTATACGTTACCCCTTCAATTGCCAATTCCGTTTCCGGAAAAACTTCCTTTGCTTCCTGTAAGAACATTTCCAGCGTACTGTATTTAGAAGAAAAATGGCCGATCAATAATTTACGGACCATTGCTTTACGGGCAATTAAAGCTGCTTGTTTGGTAGTGCTATGAAAACGTTCTTCGGCTTTGTCCCGCATGTTATCCAAATAGGTTGTCTCGTGGTAGATCATGTCAGCGCCATAAATATGTGGGATGATACTTTCATCATATTTGGTATCAGCGCAAAAAGCATATTTCTTTCCTCTCTCCGGGCTTTCGGTTACATCGGCGTTAGGTATGCGTTTGCCTTTGGTTGTTATGTAATCTAATCCTGCCTGCAGACTTCCATAGAACGACACCGGTATTTCGAGTTTTCTTACTTTATCAATCAATAGTCTTCTCTTGCCCGCCTTCTCTTCAAACAAAAATCCATAGCATTCTATCCGATGTGTTGTACGAAAGCAGGAAATTTTTATTTTATCATTATCAACCAAAATACCGGGTTCAGATAACGTATGAAAATGTAAAGGATAAGAGAGTGTATTATCAGCAACCTTTAACTGGATTTCAATAATTTCCTGCAATGGTGCCGGCGCATACACATGCATCTCCTGCAGGTGCGAAAGCAACGAGAAAGAATTGATTAAACCAACCAAACCAAAGTAATGATCACCATGAAGATGTGAAATAAAAATGTGTGTGATTTTGCCGCGGCGAATTTTGTACTTGATCATTTGAATCTGCGTTCCTTCGCCGCAATCCACTAAATAGTTAGTGCCATCGTGAGATACGACCTGGCTGGTAGGATGCCGGTTAAAGGCTGGCACTGCGGAGTTATTTCCCAGGATAGTGACTGATAACATGGGAGCAAATTTAGTTGACTAGTGGATTAGTTGATAGGTTAATGGTTGACAGGTTTACAAATAGATTGCCTTGTGAGTTGAAAAAGTTATTTAAACCGGATTAATGTTTGTTCTATCTGTGGCAGGTAGCTGCGGCCAAACAGATACAGATGAATGAGGAGCGGATAGAGATTACAAACTGCCCATTGCTCTTTGTAGTTAGCAGGGAAGGGAAAATGATAATCATACGTTTCGTAAAAAGATTTGTGAAAGCCACCGAATAAAGTTGTCATAGCTAAATCCATACAACGATGGCCGTAGTAAACCGCCGGATCAATTAAAACAGGTTCCTTGTTTTGGTTGCACATAAAATTGCCGCTCCATAAATCGCCGTGAAGCAGAGAAGGCTTTTCCGTTGGTTCAAAAATGTCGGGAAGTTTTACAAATAGTTTTTCGAATTGTTGATGGTGAGTTGAAGCTAATAGGTTTTTCTCACTGCATCTGTTTATCATAGGATGTAGTCGCTGGTGAATAAAAAATGTTATCCAACCTGTTTCCGTATTATTTTGCTGTGGCACGCTGCCCATATAATTGTCTTCATCTAAACCAAAACTGTTATTTGTTAGCTGATGCAAAGCTGCTAACTGTTCACCAAACTTTTTCCAAAATCCTTGTGTGCGTTCTCCTTCTTCAATCCATTCCAGCAAAAGTATTTGGTAGCCTGATGCTTCAAAACAATCAATAGCTGATGGCGTTTTAATGATACCCTGCTTTGCGATCAATGCAAGACCAGCCTGTTCTTTTAAAAATAACCGGGGATACATTGTAGCTGAATTAAGCTTGCAGAAGATTTTTCTATCGCCAAAGTTTAACTGGTAAGTTTCATTAATACTGCCTCCACCAACAGCAGCTACAGTCATGTTTTCACTCAGGGAAAGCTGTTCTGAGAGTTTTTGTTTAATAGCATTTTGTAGTTGCGGCTGCATATCATGATTTTACTTTATTGCAATACTACTACCAGTCATCACTCATGTTTCAACATTTTAAGAATTACCAGAACCCGGTTTTTACCTTAGAAAAAAATCTTTTTAGCACACATGAAACTTTTTCTGCATCTCTTAAAGCTTTCAGAAAATCCAAATTTATTAAATGAGCGGCACTGGGGAATGGTACAGTAATTGGAAACTCATCTGCAAACAAACAATTATGAAAACAATTAAACAATTTGGATTGATCGCGGCATTTGCAGGATTAGTAGCATCGGGTTGTAGCACCGCAACCAAATCGCAAAAAGGCGCAGTTATAGGCACGGGCGGCGGCGCTGTAATTGGTGCTGTAATTGGTAAAGCAACAGGTAACACAGCCCGTGGCGCTATCATTGGCGCTGTACTTGGTGGTGTTGGTGGTGCTGTAATCGGCAAAAAAATGGATAAGCAGGCCGAGGAAATGAAGAAAGTGTTAGGCGATGCTGAAGTGCGCAGGGAAGGTGAAGGCATCATCATCAATTTTAAAGAAAAAGTTTTATTCGCTTATGATAAAGCTGATTTGGGTGCAAGTGCTTCTGGCAACTTAACGAAGCTGGTTGAAATTTTAAACCGCTATCCTGATACCGATATTCAAATCATTGGCCATACCGATAGTAAAGGAAGTGATGAATACAATCAAGGCTTATCAGAAAGAAGAGCTAATGCTGTTGTAAATTATTTACGTGGCAATAATATAAATAGTAGTCGTTTATCTGCCGTTGGCAAAGGTGAAACTGACCCTATCGCTACCAATGATACCGAAGATGACCGTGCTCAAAATCGTCGTGTAGAATTTGTAATTACCGCTAATGAAAAAATGAAAGCAGAAGCGAAGAAAGAAGCAGGACAATAGAACAGTTTGCAATTTGCAAAAAATGAAATAAGCAATTGATAATAGGTAACGCCTAAATTTTTAATCTTAATAGAAACTTTATGAAGAAGATCGTGTTAACAGCAAGCGTAGTAAGCGCATTGATTTTAAATGCATCAGCACAAAGTACTGTGAGCATGGTAAGAACAGCTCCTAAAACAACCTTTGGCATTCATGGTGGTGTAAACTTTTTTAATATCACTGGTAAAAGTGCGGATGGCGGTGATGTAAGTAATGATGTAGTTACCGGTTTTAGCGGTGGCGTAAATGCAGAAATACCATTAGGTGCCGGTGCTTACCTGCAACCTGGTGTAGACTTTACCCGTAAAGGGGCAGAGAACGGGAATAATAAAGTCACGCTCAATTATATTGACATACCGGTGACCTTTATTTACAAGCCCATTTTAGGCAGAGGTAATTTAGTATTAGGTGCAGGACCTTATGTAGGAATTGGTGTTGGTGGTAAAAGCAAATTCTCCAATTCAGGTAACACAGCCGCTATTGAGCAGGATGTTGTATTTACCAACGACTACAATACTAATACACCTTCGGTACCGCAGTTTAGTAAGCTTGATGCCGGTGCTAATTTTTTAGCAGGATATGAATTTGCTAACAAAGTATCGTTGAATTTAAAAGCACAGTTAGGATTAAAGAAAATTAATCCTGAAACGAATAATAGCAACGATGAAACAAGCTTGAAAAACACAGGTTTTGGTTTGAGTGTTGGCTATAGGTTTTAAGTAGAAACGATTAAAATAAATTTGAGAGCCGCTTTTAAAGCGGCTTTTTTTTACATACATCAGCTGGGAAGCAATTAAAATAAATTTACTCCACGTTGACAATATAAAAATTTACAAACTGACCCCCTTACTATTTTTGCTGGTCAATAAAAGACTACTTCACGCATGAGCAAACTTATTGGCATTTTTTACGAACATCCCGAATGGTTTCGTAAGCTATTTGAACGCCTGGACGAACGTCATCTTCCATACAGTAAATTACATGCAGGCTTTCACAACTTTAACCCGGCCGAGGTTGAACAGCAGTATAGTGTAGTACTAAACCGTGTAAGTTCCTCATCCTATCTGCGCGGCCATGGACAAAGCATTTTTTATGCAAAAGCATTTATTGGTCACTTAGAGCAAAGCGGCATCAGGGTAATTAATGGCTCAAAAGCTACCGAGGTTGAAACTTCAAAGGCACTACAATTGGTGCTATTAAAAAAGCTAGGATTTGCTTTTCCCAAAACCATTGTAGTTAATCATACTTCGCAAATTTTAGAAGCAGCGAAGACCCTGCAATTTCCTATTGCTGTAAAGCCTAATATAGGAGGTGCCGGCGCAGGCATCATCCGTTTTAATTCAATAGCAAGTTTAGAGGAAGCGCTGGATAATAATGCTATTGAATTAGGTATTGATGAGACCGGCCTGGTGCAGGAATTTATCCCGGCTCGCGGTGGACATATTAATCGTGTAGAAACCCTTAACGGAAAATTTTTATACGCGATAAAAGTATTCACCACCGGCGAAAGCTTTAATCTTTGTCCGGCAGAGATTTGCCAGGTGCCGGAAGCACCCCAGGAGATTGGCGATGTATGCCTGACCACCGCTGTAAAGAAAGGATTGAAGGTTGAGGCATTCACACCACCGCAGCAAGTAATAGCAGCAGTCGAGAAGATTGTGAAGGAAGCAAAGATCGACGTCGGCGGTATTGAATACATAGTGGACGACAGAAACGGCGATATTCTATATTATGATATCAATGCCCTTTCTAATTTCATTGCCGATGCGGAAAATGTTATCGGCTTTGATCCGTTTGTAAACCTGGTTGACTTTATTGAATCATTTGTAAAAAAATAAGTATGCGTTTTGGATATTGGTTGCCCGTATTTGGTGGATGGTTGAGAAATGTAGAAGATGAGCAAATGGAGACCAGCTGGGCTTATGTAAAAAAACTGGCGCAGCGCAGTGAGCAAATTGGCTTTGATCTTACTTTGATTGCGGAACTTTTTTTAAATGATATTAAGGGAGAAGAAGCACCGTCCTTAGATGCGTGGAGCACTACCGCAGCCTTAGCTGCTGTTACCGAAAAATTAGAGCTGATGGTAGCCGTGCGGCCTACATTTCATAATCCCGCAATTTTAGCAAAGCAGGCAGCCAACATCGCTGAGATTTGCAATGGACGTTTATCATTAAATGTTGTATCATCCTGGTGGGAACAGGAAGCAATAAAATATGGTATTCAGTTTGAAAAACATGATGACCGTTATGCCCGCATGAAGGAATGGTTAGCAGTGATTACATCTGCCTGGGAAAAAGATCACTTTTCATTCGACGGTAAATATTATAAAGTTACTGACACGGTGCTTCAGCCAAAACCTGCAGTGAAGCCATTAATATATGCAGGCGGGGAATCAGACGCTGGCAAGAATCTTATTGCGGAAGTATGCGATGGCTATGTAATGCATGGCGATTCGCCGGAAGTAATTGGAGCCAGGATTAGAGATGTGAAGGAACGAAGAGAAAAACTTGGCCTACCCGCCATGACGTATGGTGTCGCAGCCTATTCGATTGTTCGTAATACGGATGCCGAAGTAAAAAAGGAATTAGAACGCATTACCAATGTTAGTGTTTCCTCGCCAGGCTATAATAACTACCAGCAATGGTTAAATGGAACGCAGTTAGAAAAGAAAGTATCACTTGAAGATTATTCGGTTTCTAACCGTGGCTTACGAACAGGGCTAACAGGAACCCCGGAAAAAATTGCTGAACAAATAGAAAAGTTTGAAAAAGCAGGTGTTGATTTTTTCTTATTGCAATGCAGTCCGCAGTTAGAAGAAATGGAACGGTTTGCTGAAGCAATCATTGCCTACCAACCAGCTTAAACAAAATAATTTTTTATGAAAACCGCTTTACTTAAGCGGTTTTTCTTTAGACTTCGTTCCTACTCTTGCCAATGCGTAATAATAAAACCCAAGGGGCACCGGCAAAGTAATTTCAATTCATAACTCCATTCTGCCTAATCAACCCTCATCAACCGCAATTGCAAACTCTTACCTTCGCCGCTCGTATGAAAGAACTTTCCCTTGTTATTCCGGTGATGAACGAAGAGGATAATATCAAGCCTCTTTTAGAAGCGATTCACAGTGCATTACCCGATTTTGATTATGAAGTAATTCTTGTTGATGACGGCTCATCCGATGCCACACGCAAACGTATAATTGAATATGCTGATGATCGGACTGTACTGGTTGAACTGCGCAAAAACTATGGGCAAAGCACCGCCATGACAGCCGGTATCGATCATGCCACCGGCACTTATGTAGCCTTACTGGACGGCGACCTGCAAAACGACCCGACAGACATTCCATTCATGCTTGAACTTTTAAAGCGAGAAGATTGGGATGTAGTAGCGGGCAATCGTAAGAACCGTAAGGATGGTACCCTGCTACGTAAGTTTCCGAGTAAAATTGCTAACGCTATTATTCGCCGTATGACTGGTGTTTACATTAAAGATTATGGCTGTACGCTAAAAATATTTAAAAAAGAAATTGCAGAAGACCTGGGGCTATATGGAGAGTTGCACCGTTTTATTCCTGTATTGGCAAAGTTGCAGGGAGCCCGCATTACGCAGGTTGATGTAAAGCATCATCCCCGCAAATTTGGAAAAAGCAAGTATGGTATCGGACGAACGTTCAGAGTACTTTCGGACCTTGTACTGATGGTATTCTTTCGCCGTTACATGCAAAAGCCAATGCACCTTTTTGGTACCCTCGGCTTTGTAAGCTTCGGAATTGGCTTATTGATAAATTTATATTTATTAGTATTGAAGATTCTTGGTCATGATATTTGGGGCAAGCCAATTTTGATCCTTGGATTGATCTTCTTATTAGGTGGCATCCAAATGATCACCATCGGCATTTTAGCCGAGATAGCGGTTCGTACGTATTACGAATCGCAAAACAAAAAAACCTACCAGGTGCGAAAGGTGTATCAAAAAGAAAAAGTAAAGGATACGCTGGAAATCACTGTTTAAGCGTGAAGTAATAACGCTTTATTTTGAAGGAACCATTCATAGAAGCTCTGCACACCATCTTTGAATTTTGTACCTGGATTGTAATTCAATAAACGTTGCGCTTTGGTTACATCAGCAAACGTATGCGGTACATCACCGGGTTGTTCAGGGTGTGTATCAATCACAGCTTTTATACCTGTTATCTCTTCAATAGTTGCCACTAATTCTTTTAAAGAAACTGTGTAATGATTGCCAAGGTTGATAATTTCAAAGGGCGTAGCTGTGTAGTTGACTGCTGCCAAAATTCCCTGTACAATATCGGCTACATAAGTATAGTCCCTGCTGGTGGAGCCATCGCCGAACATAGTTATGGACTGACCTGTTTCAATCGCCTTTATAAATTTATGAATGGCCAGGTCGGGCCGTTGCCCCGGACCATATACTGTAAAAAACCGAAGTGCAATAAATCGCAATCCATATAAATGCGATGCAACATGCCCGGCCATTTCACCGGCCAGTTTGGTCATGGCATAAGGCGAAATAGGCTGCAGCTTTTCCTCTTCTTTCCAGGGCAGGTTTTTGTTGACGCCGTACACTGAACTTGATGAAGCAAATACAAAATGCGGCACACCTGTTTCATTGGCAAAATCAAGCAGCATCTGTGTTCCAAGAATATTTGTTTGCTGGTAAGCAGTAGGATTATTGATACTAGGCCGCACACCGGCTTTAGCTGCCAGGTGAATAATTACATCCACTTTCTGCGGGAGAATTTTTGCCAGCTCATGCGAGGTGAGGTCGTTCAGACTTCGGTCGAGCAACAAAATATTCTGATACTTCTCCCACCCTATCGTGTTCAGCAGTTTTAATTGCCGAGGATAAAAAGTATCGAAGTTATCAATGATGGTTAGCTGTAAATCTTTATCTTCTTTCAACGCATTAATAATATGACTTCCAATAAACCCTGCCCCGCCGGTAATTAAGTAATGTTTTTGATATTGGCTCATCCTGTGATTTTATCTTTGTTCGTTTATGAAACTGCAAAGTAAAGAATATCATCATTACCGCATGGCTGTGCTGTTTTGTCTGGCAATGGTTTTTATCGTAAGCTTATTTATTGCTATTTACGGCAGGCTGAATTCGTTTCTCTTTATTAACGGTCTCAATTCAGCCCAAAGCGATTATTTCTTTACCTATTTTACTTACTTAG
Organism: Flavisolibacter sp.; assembly: GCA_028288675.1. Lineage (GTDB taxonomy): Bacteria > Bacteroidota > Bacteroidia > Chitinophagales > Chitinophagaceae > Flavisolibacter. Next base: position 66,778 of record JAQBNG010000146.1, read on the forward strand.
GCGATGGCATTATTTGGGTACCCCTTTTTTTATACGTACTGATGTATAAGCGTGACTATTTTATTATGATATTGGCTTCGGTGATCATTTGCACCCTCCTCACCCACTTTTTTAAACGCGTTGTTTTTGCCGATGAAGCACGTCCGCTAAGGGCCTTGCATGACGTGGCCAGGGCCGTGCCGCTGATGAAAGGGAAAGATGCTTATGCTAATTCATTTCCATCGGGACATACAAGTACTGCGTTTACCCTGGCTTTACTTTTAGCCCTTATCATCAATAAAAAATGGGCAGCCATTTTTTTCCCGTTAGTTGCTTTCTTTGTTGGCTACTCACGGGTGTATTTAGCCCAGCATTTTGTTACCGATGTGTTGGCAGGAATGATCGTTGGTATTATCTCTTCCTATCTTTCTATTTTAGTCTATCTCTACTTTAAAAAGAAGAAAGCTGAACGAAGCTTCAAACCATCCTCCTGAGTTTATCTTTGCCTTCATGCAGTTTACAAGGCCAAGTTTATCTCCCCTCAATCATAGAGAATTCCGTCTTTTTTTAGCTTCCCGCTTTTTTTACATCATGGCTTTGCGCATGGTGGCTACTGTAGTGGCTTACCAGCTTTTCCAAATCACCAAAGATTCATTTTCCATTGGTATTGTAGGTCTATCGGAATTTATACCGGTAATCACCCTCGCTTTATATGCAGGACATGTGATTGATAAATCGGACAAGCGAACATTGTTGCTTAAAGGCATTCTCTCCTACTCTGTGTGCATACTAGCCCTGGTACTCATAACAACAAAAACTATTCATAACAGCATTCCCGAGAAAACAATACCCTTACTTTTTTACGCAGTTATCTTTCTTACCGGGATCATACGTGCCTTTGCCGGACCCACTTCCAGTGCCATAATCGCACAATTAGTGCCCAGGGACGACCTGCGTTTCGCCGCCTCGCTTTCCTCCACTTCCTGGTTGTCAGCGTCAATTTTAGGACACGCTTCCGCCGGATTTTTAATTGCAGGCATTGGCGCCAACGGAACTTTTTTTGTTATCCTTGGTCTTGTTCTTACATCAGCCTTTATTCTCTCCAAGGTTCCAAAACAACCCATCATGCAAACCAATCTTTCGGTACGGGCATGGGATAGTGTTAAGGAAGGCCTGCGCTTTGTATTTAGTTCTAAAATTTTGCTTGGTGCCATTTCACTTGATCTATTTGCCGTGCTCTTTGGCGGAGCTGTGGCCCTGATACCGGAGTTTGCAGAACGGGTTTTGGCAGTAGGGCCAATTGGCTTTGGCTGGCTTAATGCCGCTATGGATATAGGTTCTGTTATTACTATCGCAACGCTAACCTTCGTTCCACTTACAAAAAGACAAGGCTATAAACTATTTTATTCCATTGCCGGTTTTGGCGCCTGCATTATCATTTTTGGACTAAGCAAAATTTACTTTATTTCTTTTGCCGCTTTGATGATAGCCGGCATGCTTGATGGCGTTAGTGTAGTAATACGAAGTACCGTACTGCAGCTCACAACACCTGATGAAATGCGCGGCCGGGTTAGCTCTGTTAACTCTATGTTCATTAACTCTTCTAACGAATTAGGCCAGTTTGAAAGCGGCTTTACCACAAGAATTTTTGGAGGCGCCGTGCCGGCTGTTATTTTTGGTGGAAGCATGACGTTGCTGGTTGTCATCATCACCTGGTTTAAGGCGCCGGGGCTACGAAAGTTTGAATACTAAAATTCCTCATTATTGATTTTTTTCACTTCATCTGTTATCCTTATCCTTTTAGGTTCGGCATTTTAGTGCCAGAAGGAAGAATATCTATTTGGCTTTTGTTGCGTCGCACTCTTGTACGTCCGGTAATTCTTATCTTCATTAAACAATCCAATTACAACAAAACAATTGCTGCAATTGGGTTTATTTTTCCTGTTACCTACTAAACACTAATTATAACCATGCACAGAAGAAATTTCCTCCTTAACACAGGCATCCTTACCGGTGCCGGTATTTTACTGCAACAAAAAGCAGTAGCTTCTTTTTTCAAAACTTACGAGTACAACATTCGCATGCTCCGGGCCGATGTTGGCATCTTTACAGAACGTGGCGGTACAATGGGCTTCCTTCTTTCAAAAGATGGTGCTGTTGTTATTGATTCTCAATTTGCAGACACGGCCCCTCACCTGATTGACGAGGTGAACAAGAGGGGGACCGCTCCTATAAAGTATTTGCTAAACACACATCATCACGGCGATCATACATCAGGAAATATTGCCTTTAAGGGATTTGTTGAACATGTAATATCTCATGAAAATGCACTGATAAATCTAAAGGCATCATCCGAAAAAGCAAAGACGGTTGACAAGCAACTTTACCCTGATCAAACCTTTGATAAACAGCTGAAATTAAAAACCGGTAAGGAAAAGATCAAGGGTTATTATTTTGGTGCAGGGCATACGAATGGTGACGCTATTTATCATTTTCAGGAGGCTAACATTATGCATGTGGGCGACCTGATGTTTAATAAGCGCCATCCTTTTGTTGACAGAACCGCGGGTGCTAATATCCAAAGTTGGATCTCCGTTTTAGAAAAGATTCAAAAGAAAGGAGACAAGAAAACTATTTACATTTTTGGCCATTCCCTAAACCCCGGCGAAGAAACAGGAAGCGCCGAAGACCTTAAACTTTTCCAGGATTACCTGGATAAGCTTTTAAAGTTTGCAGAAGCGGAGATCAAACGTGGTGTATCAAAAGAAGCGTTTATTAAGAACACCGCTATACCGGGTGTTACAGCATGGACAGGTAGTGGAATTGACAGGCCATTAACTGCGGCATATGAAGAGTTAGCTACAGCAAAAAAAGTGTAATAATGCGCAGAGGGAAAGAACAGAAGACGTAATGAATAGAAAAATATAAGTGGAGAAGTGAATCACGAAATGGACAGACTCTTATCAAGCTCATTTAAGGGATTAGCCTGGCAGGCCTAACTCTTTTCTGCCAGTTTATCCAGCACATAAAAAGTAATTGGGCAAAAAGTAGAATTCTTTAGGGTAAGACTCTGTCGCTTAATAATTACATCTTCATTTGTATAAGGAAAACGGGCACAGTCGGATGGACGTTCTTCATAAATAGAACAGGCATTATCGCTGCCTAAGAACGGACAGGGGGCAGACTTTGCAACAAAATCGCCGTCTTCATCTACCCGCAAATAAGTTTCAATGAAAACGCTTTCCTTAAGCCCTAAATGCTTACTGATACGTTTTACATCTGGCGTCTTAAACCGTGGCGAATAATTTTTGCAACAGGCGGCACATTCCAGGCAATTAATTTTTTCAAAGGCCTCATCATGTAATTGCGGCAGACGTTTTAAAACAGCGTTCTTATCGGCCTTAGCCAGGAAATTTTTAAAGACTTTTTGCTTGTCTTTACTTTGTTTTTGCCAGTTATGTAAGCCGTTATCCGACATAATTACAAAGTACAGCGAATAAAAGTTAATGGCTGGCTAAACATAGGTTGATGTAGCGGTCTATTTAAATTTTCATCTGCATTTTTGCAGCCTAACTTATAACGATGGGTTTATTAATTTATTTACTATTAGCAGGAGCAATAAAAACACAGGCGCAGAATAAGATCATCGTAGAGGTTTCCAATTTTGAAAATAACAAAGGTGTTTGCGTTGTGGGTTTATACAATAACAATATCGCTTTTTCCGGCAAGGGAGAACCTGTAAAAAAACTTTTGATAACACCTGTGAATAATTCGGCCACGGCTGTTTTTGATAACGTAGAAGAAGGAACTTACGCTGTATCTGTTATACACGACGCAAACAAGAATAATAAATTCGACACTAATTTTCTGGGTATCCCAACGGAAGGCTATGGCGCATCGAAAAACAAATTACCGTTTGCTTCTGCTCCAAAGTTTGAAGCGAATAAATTCATTGTTGCCCCAAATTCTACCAGCACGGTCAATATTAAATTGCGCTATTTATTTTAATCAGTAATAATATCTTGCACATAAAAAATGCGTCGGCAACCCGGCGCATTTTTCTATTTATTGATACTGCTCCTTATTTTTTTCTAGTGAATTTTATCTCCATGCTCTTGAACTCTTTTCCAGTCTTCATATCAGGGCCATACATTTCCATTACGTGTGTATTATCATCAATAATTTTATACACTTCTCTCATTTCACACTCCTTGCCGTTAGCCGGGCAAACCATCCTGCCTTTGAAATTAATGGCTTTCGCCGCTTCATCCCAGGTGCCTTCCATGCTCATCATACCAGTGCTCATATTATCCATCCAGGTAGTGAAAAAAACTTTTTTCGCATTGTCATAACCGGTAGTGCTTGTTCCTTTAAAGGGCCATTCCCCGAATTTGCCGTCAAAAGTTGATTGCTGGTAACGACCATCAAACATCATTTTGTTGGTGCAGGTTGCCATGCTGGTTTGCGGTGGTCCATCGGGTGTCCACCACATGGTAGTTTCAGCCTTCCATACACCGTTAGATTTTGCGAGCATAGCATGTTGCTGTCCCGGCGTACCTGCTTCCGTCATTTTATTCATGGCCGTAGCAGAATCTACAGCTACCCACTCTTCAGGTTTAGAATCTGAAACAGAAGCGACTTTGACTTCATCATTAATTTTCTCATCCGCCTTTTTTTCATCGTTGTTACAGGACAACAAAAAAAAGGCTGTGCAGAGCGCAATGGTTGTTTGTTTCATATTAAAAAAATTTAGAAAGCTAATGTACAAAAACCGCTTTCAAAACAAACGCTTTCAGAAATAAAAAATGGTTATGCCGCTGTTTTAATTCCATTCTTTTTAATCCTGCTCACTGCCTACCCCACCATTAAATGTTTGTTGTGATATATTCGTGACGAACATTTCCGTTGGAGCGCAGAGGCACATATTATTTTATTTCCTCTATCCATTTTTGTACGGCCTCCCTGGCAGGTTCTACCACTTCTTTACCTGCACGAAAAGCCATTTTCCAGCGATTGCCCTTGCGTTCATAATCATGGTTAACAAAATACTTCTTGCCATTTTTTGTGGTGAGTTCGGCGCCAAAACCTATATCTTTTGTTTCGTTCATAAATTCCTGTAAGCGCACTTTTACATAAAGCAAATGATTGGTGGGATACTTCTTTTCCCATTGGGCTACTTGATATTCATAGCCTTCCTTAAATGTTTTTACAAGCTCAGGATAATTTTTTGCATAGCGGATGTATTGCTTATTGTTAGGGTCTTCGGCTTCTTTCAAATTCTTCTTTGCGTCTGCCAATGATTTTTCAAAAATGGGCTTAAAGTTAGCATCAGCTTTTTTTACGGTTGCTTCCATATTAGCTACAAATTCCTTTGCACGGGCGATGTTCTCGGCTTTGTCGGCTTCTGGTGTTAGCGCAATGGTTTCTTTTGGTTTATAGCTTTCCTTCATAGCCATGTATTGCTTTAAAAATGCGGCACTGCTTACATGCTTCTTTGTGTAGTTTAATAAATCAAGAACTACCGCTTTACGATTTCCTAAAGCAATGTTCTTTGCGTTCTTTATCCCGTACGCATCAAAGCCACGACCTAAAAAACTCCCGGTGATCTTTTCATCGGCACTGGTTTTACTTATCCCCAGTTGCTTTAGAAAATCATCCACCATTTTGTTAGTGGTGAAGGAACAAAAGAGAACAAAAGAAAAGAGAACAAAAAGCGGTGCAAAGAATAAAGTGGCTTTTAGCGCCAGTCGTTTGGTTGTAAACTGTTTCATAATGATTGGTTGATTGATTTAAGAATAGAGGAGACAGGAGTCAGAATACTGAACAAAAAGTTAGGAGCAGGGAGTTTGAAGTTTGAAACATTTACACCGGGTAAAGGTTACGATGTGCAAACTCCTGGTTCCTGTCTCCTATCTCCAAATGCTGTTCACGCTACCATCGCGCCTTCAGTTAGCGATTCCTGCACCACACTCCAGCGGTGCGTTGAAAGTTCGCTTTCAACAAGGGACAACATAGCGCCGCAAACCGGCTTTGGCGCTGATGCCTTAATGCCTTTCAGCCAGCCAGAAATTTCATTATTATTCATTCCCCTTACCATCCATTTGCTGAACAAGGCCATTTCGGCCGGTTGGATAGTGCTCATAATGTTTTGCGTAATTCCATGTAATTCCGCATCGGTATAATAGCGCCATAATATTTTATTGATCACCTCTTCTTCTTTGGCCATGTGTGTCAAATTAAATACGCTGAATTGAACAAAAGCCTTTATCACCTCTTCGCCAAACGATTGTTTTACCGCAGGATCAACAGCGTATCCAAACGCAGTAAGCCAGCGATCTAAGCTTTCGGCAAGTTGATGGTCTTCTATATGTTCCTGTTCAAAAGCAGCTACCACAGAGGGTTCATAGGCAGCAATAGCCGGAAGAACATAACTGTCCTCCTTCTGTGCATGACTTTCAAAAACAGCAATAACAGTTTTGATACTTTCAATGGCTGCTGCCGCCTCTTCTGTATTAGTAAATGTGGTTTGCTGCAGTTGCAAAGAGGCTTCGAAGAGCATAGCCCGCAGCCCTTTATGGACGGGAAAGAAAACATTATAACGTTGCATAAAATTTATTTTTAAATGAATTAATAACAACGAAGTTGGCACAGACAGAGAGGCATGTCAACCGGTTTTTTAATGAATTGTGGCAAAGGATGAATGAAATGTAAAAGCCGGTGCAAGTGCATCCGGCTTTTTATATACCTGGTATAACGTGTTGAATTATCTATTCATTAGTTTCTCTTTTTACGACACATTACCTGCGTATGATGGCTTAATCCAGGTAAGCCCGGTTTTGGTTTCTTTTATATTTTCACAAACTCCACTCTACGATTTTGTGCTCTGCCTTCCTTTGTTTTGTTATCGGCTGCTGGACTGGTTTCACCTTTGCCATCGGTTTCCATCATCGCAACATCAATGTTGAAATCCTTTACCAGTGCTGCTTTCACAGCTTCCGCCCTTCTTTTAGATAGATCAAGATTCGCTGCATCGGTTCCATCGCTATCTGTATGTCCAATGATCTTTATCCTGATGCTCTTATGCTCTGTTAACACACCCGCAATCTCTTTTAATACACCGCTGCTTTCTGGTTTGATGGTGGCTGCATTCACATCAAACAAAATACCGGTGGTAGAAAACCTGCCTTCGTCAATTAATTTATGACGGGTATCAGGCAAGCCGGTAGCAATTTTTATGTTGGAGATAAATAAGCCTACTTCCTCTTCTTTATAGTTCGATCCTTCCAAGAAAAAATAAAGTTGGTTCATTGTATCGGCAGTACTTATTGCGCGGGGTATATCAAACACTTTCCGCTCATCCATCCACAAGCGAAAACGGGTTTTTTGCACCTGGATGGCGTAGTGAATAATTTTATTGCAGGAGGGCATCATGTCACCCATTTCCATACGGTCGCTACGAAAAGTTTGTGCATTCTTAACCCTCGTTTCCAGTTGTGAGCCTCCGTAATTATTGAAGCTGAAATTTACAAAGGTACTGTTCACTTCTCCATGTGTTTTCAGGAACGAATTGTCTGCCGGGTCAATACCGCCGCTGCTTAATAAACCGGCTCTCCAATTGGGCATTACATAGCCTTTTACTTTCGGCTCAAAAAAATACATAAGGTCAAACTCTACTGTATAATTTTCACCAAACGATTTTCTATTGCCTGTTAAGTAGGTTGTGTTTTCAAAAGCACGAAGCCACTTGCCTTGCTTGCCTTCAATAGTCATTACTTCACCTTTGCCGCTCGCATTCCATGTTATTGGCAGTTCACCAATAGCGTCCTGTGCGAAGTCCTCTGCATAAATGATTTTTTCGCCGGGAACAAAATCAAATTTGGAAAAGCTTTTAATCGTTTCCTTTTGTGGCGTTGCAGGAGTTTCCGATGCAGCACCAGGAGTGCCAGCCGCAGAATTCTGTTGTGGTTTACCTTCCAGCTCGTGCAGCTTTTTATCCATTTCCTTATCCACTTTATTATCTGCCCGCTGTGTGACTTTGTCTTTTGCTTTTTTCAAAAGATTGCCAAATTGTGCCTGGCTAATTGCGGGTAACAAAAGGAGCAGCAGCCAAAAGAATTTCTTATTCATGCGTTAAGGTTTTAGTTTTTATATCGTAAAACTATTTGCCGGCGCATGCAGGAAAAACGATTGGCTGTATGAGTTGTTAGATAAGCGGGATGGATTGAAGTTCAGAGATGTGTTGTGGAAAAGAAATGACGGTGTCTCTCTACTTGTAAAATGGCAACAGATACGTTGTGCTCTAGTGTACGTTATGTCCCAAAAAGAATTACGTAAAGGGTGCACAAGAACACTAAGTAGGTATGAAGAATACAAAGCAAAAGATGCAAGCGTATGGAAACAATTGCAATGTAAGTATGGTGCAAAGCACAGGGCATTTTAATCAAGCACTTCGCATTGATACCCATTTGTATTTATAGCTTCTATTATTCTTTGCAATGAGACCTGCTCGCCTTCCACACGCAAAATTTTATCGCAATCCTGTAAGTCAAAATTTATTTTATGCTGAGGGAAGTGATCTAATAGCTTTTCAACAAGACGCCTTGCCTGACCATCTTCCTAAACATTGGTTTTAAAAACTTCTACTATCTGCATTGTAAGACAGGATTTTGAAACAAAAAGTTTAGTGGTTGCGGCAAACACTTACACCTCTTTTTCGTGTGGCTGGTATAAAGTATACAATACCTGTTGTACCGGTGATTGCATTTGCAATCTCACCCTTCTCATATTGCTAAACATTAAGACTGAATACCATCAAAGCTTATCATCTATTGAACTGCAAATTGATCTTTCAACATTTCAAAATAGGAGCCCAAAAAGTTTTTCCCATTGGGCATCATTACCTGCCCGCCTGCAGAAAGTCCGCTAAATAATTGGTCTGCTTCTTTTTCACTATCAGGACTGATGGAGATGTGAAAATTGGTACCCATAGTTACTTTGTAAACTTCGGGTACATCGCCGCCCATTAATATGGCATTTTTGCCAATTGGTAAACAAATATGTAAGATCTTATCTCCATTTTCTTCTCCCATCCGCTGTTCTGCAGGGGCGTCTTTATATCGCATTATCATAGGAAATTCACCACCAAATACAGATTTATAAAAGTTAAACGCTGGTTCTGCGTTACCGTTAAAATGCAAATAGGGATTTACTGTTGCCACTGTAAGTGGTTTTATGAGTTAAAATATCGAGGTTATTTAAATGCAGTTAGTTTAAGTTAAGGGTACTGTTTATGTTTTATTTGGGCGTATCCCTTGCCGGCATAATATCACCCTGAGCATGCCGAAGGGTAGTATTGCGCCGGCAAAGGGCCGGGCTATCCGCTGCAATCTTTTTGCCCCTTGCACAATGCCTCGACAGGCTCAGCATGACAACGCACAAAAAGGATTTCCGCTTCTATCCCTTACGCAAATACGGCCAGCCCGTACCTCACCCACCCTCTGCAGCAAAGTTGAAAAGGGGTGCCCACACACAGCACCTTCGCTGGCATTTATATCTATCTCTTATGCGAATGCAAATTGACAATTCTATTTAACCAATCATTTTCTTCCAAGCCTGAAAGGCTTCAATGTGTATAGCCGCCTGTAAAACCGGTGGTGATTTTTATGTGTTTACCACAATCCCGTATGGGGCTGAACACCAGCGAAAGTTGTTCAGCCCCATACGGGACTGGCCGATACCACTGATCCATTTACCACAGGTTACACCCCAGGCTATTCATAGTAAAACCCTCCGGGCTTTTGACAACACACTCATACAAATGCCGGTTTGTACTTCACATAACACTATTTATTCTTAAAATCCTGCTCTCAATTTATAATTACCTAAACGATTTATGCTTGCACAAAAAATGCTGGTAGTAACACCAGCATTATCAAAAAATTGTCTATTAAAACTCCTGACCTATTTAATGTTCTTCAAGATCTCAGCTACCGAAACCCGCTTCTTATAATTTTCATCAAAATAGCGGTAGGTAATACTGCCCTCGGTATTAATAATATATACAGCAGGTACAGGCAATACCGCCTGTTTCTGGTTATTATTTTTCAGGAGATCAATACCAGACATTTTATAGCGGCTTACAGTTCTGTCATCCAGTTTAAAACTTACCTGGTAAGCAGTCGCCATCTTACCCCCTTCATCATACAAAATTGGAAACACAGCGCCGGTTTTAGCAACTGTTGAATCAATGCCCGCAGAAGCTTCGGGAGTAATAGCCACTAATTGAGCGCCTTTGGCTATGATCAGGGCTAATGAATCATTAAGATTTTTTAACTGCCTGCTGCAATAAGGACACCAGTTACCACGGTAAAATATTACAACGGTCTGCCCTTTTTTGCGGAGCTCTTTCAGGTTTACTTCAATGCCGCTCTGGTCTTTTAATTTAAAATCAGGCGCTTTGGAATTTAAGAACAACCCTTCTGGTTTGTCCTGCGCTAAAGCAATCAGCACTATAAAGAAAGAAAGAAAAGAGGCCATGATTTTTTTCATAGTAGATGTTGTTATTCAAAAATATACCCGATTGCTAACCGGGTAACGGGATTAACAATTTATGCAAACAAGTT
>JAQBNG010000164.1 GCA_028288675.1 Flavisolibacter sp.
AAAAGTATTAGATCTGACACGACAATACATTGGATTTCCCCGCCAGTTGGGTCAGCATACCGGTGGCTTTATAATTACCCGTGGTCAGTTAACGGATCTCTGTCCCATTTTAAATGCCCGCATGCCCGGCAGAACTTGCGTTGAATGGAATAAAGATGATATTGATGCACTTGGATTTTTAAAGATTGATGTATTGGCACTTGGCATGCTCACTTGCATCAAAAAAGCATTTGTACTTGCTAAACAACATTACGGTTTGGAGTTAACCTTAGCTAATATTCCACAGGATGAAAAGGAAGTGTACGACATGATTTGCAAGGCTGATACGATTGGCGTATTCCAAATTGAAAGTCGTGCACAACAAGCCATGTTGCCAAGACTAAAGCCTAGAACTTTTTATGATTTAGTTATTGAAGTAGCTATCGTTCGTCCGGGGCCGATACAAGGAGATATGGTGCATCCGTATTTACGACGGCGAAATGGTGAAGAGGCGGAAGAATATCCTTCGGATGAACTAAAAGAAATTTTAAAGCGAACCAAAGGTGTTCCGCTCTTCCAGGAACAAGCCATGAAGATTGCTATTGTTGCCGCAGGGTTTACGCCTGCAGAAGCAGATGAACTTCGTCGAAGCATGGCAACATTTAAATTGCCTGGAAAGGTGGGATCATTTCAAGAGAAGTTAATAAAAGGAATGATAAAGAACGGCTATGATAAAGAGTATGCGGCAAGAGTCTTCAAGCAACTCGAAGGTTTCGGTTCGTATGGTTTCCCTGAAAGCCATGCAGCTTCTTTTGCCTTGTTAGTTTATGTATCCAGTTGGTTGAAATGTTTCTATCCCGATGTGTTTGCGTGTGCAATATTGAATAGCCAGCCAATGGGTTTTTATCAACCCTCTCAATTGGTGCAGGATGCTATAAAACATGGTGTTGAAATACAACCGATCGATATCAACTATTCATCCTGGGATCACCAGCTAGAAGAACAAAGTGGTAACCATAAAGCCTTGCGATTAGGTTTTCGGCAGATCAAAGGCATTCGTGTTGAAGACATAGAAGTTTTAGTTGCCGGCAGAAAGGGCTTATACAAAAGCGTTGATGAATTACGTACTATTGGTCTCTCCGATGCAGCACTTGAACGACTTGCAGATGCCGATGCTTTTCGTTGTATAGGTTTAGACAGAAGACAAGCACTTTGGGAGATAAGTACAAAAGATTATTCCCAGGCAATTTTCGCTAATCAACAAGCACCGGATGGCATCGGCGAACAGGTAGCTTTACCACAACTTCTTCCTTCCGAACAAGTGGTACAGGATTATGCAACAACAGCCCTTTCACTCAAAGCGCACCCTGTAAGTTTTTTACGATCACAATTAGAGCAATTACACGTTACAGCAACGGCTGATCTGGCAAAACTTAAGAACGGACAACCAGTGAAAGTTGCCGGTCTTGTTTTGGTAAGACAACGACCCGGAACAGCCAAAGGCGTTTGGTTTATGACCATTGAAGATGAAGCCGGTTTTGCTAATCTGGTGATTTTTCCAACTATAGAAGAAGCGTATCGTAAGGCATTGTTGGGAGCCCGATTGTTTATGGCAGAAGGAACAGTGCAGATAGAAGGAGAAGTCATTCATGTCATCGTTAATGCAGGATATGATCTTTCAAAACTATTGCGTAAGCTCACTTCTGTGGGTAACGAAGATTTGCCGCTTCTTACTTTATCCCGTGCTGATGAAAAAGTTTCATTGGGGGATAGCCGCATAGCAGAACAAACAAAGTTGTTTCCAGATGCAAGGAATTTTCGGTAAGCTGAGTTAATTGCAGTCAAATCAACCTGAGGCAACCCAGTTTTCAGAAGTAAAGTAATTTTGAAGAATCAATTAACCGATAAATCCAACATTTATGTGCTATACAACCACTAGAAAAATTTCACAGTCGGAACATTTTGAACATTTACAAAGCAGCGAACAATACGGTTTCTTACGGGAAGATTTAGCGGTCTATAAAGGCTTTGACTATAATATGCATTTGGTAGATAGACCCATTTCTGATTCTCACCAAACAGAAAGAGTAAAGATGCAATGGGGTTTTCTTCCTCCCTATTTAAAAACTGAGGAAGATGTGAAAAGGTTTCGTTTTGGTTACAAAGATCAAGGTGGTAAATTTCATAAAGGATTCACCACACTTAATGCCACAAGTGAGGAATTACTTAGCAAGATGTACAAGGATGCGGCTTTAAAAAGAAGATGTTTAATTCCGGTGCACGGGTTTTATGAATGGATGCATGTGATGGTAGTGGGCAAGAGCGGCAAGCTTTTAAAAACACCTGAAAAGTTTCCCTATCTGATAAAAATGAGAAGTGACGAGGAGTTTTCACTGGCGGGCATCTGGCAGCCTTGGTTTAACACTGAAACGAAGGAAACTATAAATACCTATGCCATTGTTACTACCACAGCAAACACTCTGATGAAGCAAATTCACAACAGCAGGGAAAGGATGCCAACTATTCTTCCAGGCGATCTTGCAAATGCCTGGCTCCATAATAACCTGGCGGACCAAGACATACTTGACATAGCAAACTATCAAATAGCGTCGGCTGAAATGATAGCCATTCCCTTACACAAAGATTTTATGAAAAAAGAAAACCCTCATGAACAGGTAGTTTATAAGGAGGCTCCGGAACTTGTATATAGTTGATGAACGACAACGCTAATAAGACTAAAGAAGGTTTTGAGTCGGTGCAACGAAGCGTTGTATCATAATTAAGGCTACGAATAATTACCCATGCATCTCCTCAATTATCTGCACATTCCATTTATTGCGAATTAAAAATGCAGTCAGGATTATTCTCATTTTTTCAACAGGAATAGCCAGGTACATTGCTACCATACCTAACACTTCACTTTCGCTTTCATTAATATTGCCTTTGTTGGTAACCACTTCGCAAATCATTGCAAAAAGCGTTTCCCGAAATTCTTCTGAAATGAGTTTTGCACTTTCTTCAATGATTGTTTTGCCGTCGTGCTGTGTTTGTAAGGATATGGCTTTAATGGTAAGGTCATTCAAGTCTGTACCTGTGAATTTTGAGCAAAGAACAACAATACGGGAAAGCTGGTCTATCTGCGATTGTGTGAGATTTTTATGCTTATACATCACGCAGGAAAATAACATCGCAACTGCTGCTTCCTGTTCTGTTTCAATTGTAAGATCCATAGAAAGGGTTTCGCCAAATGTAATAAAGACAAAGAGAATACAATTGAATAAACTGACTTTAAAAGGTTGCATGACTTAGCTGCGCTAAATGTTTTTGTTCGATAACTACGACAATTGAAAATTGTACTAATGGCTAATCAAAGCGAAGTAGTTGAAATAGAAACGATAAATTTTTAATTATTATCATCTGCTGAAACCTTTGCTACATATAGGCTTCAGCCGCCTTTGCATAAACGATGCAAAAAAATAATTTATAGATTATTTGTTCATGTGAAAAAAATAGTTTCATCTTTGCAATGCAAATAATCTTAAATCATGCAACGCAATCAATTACATATTGAAACAATAAAAAGGTTTAGTCCGATGGTGGATTTTACTTTTTGCGGGGCATGTTCAACAAGAGTTTAAATTTTAGTACGAACTTTTTATACAGCCCCGCAGAAACTGCGGGGCTTTTTATTTTGCTTTAATCTGCAGAATAAAAAACGGATAACAAAATCAACTTCTTTCGTGCAGTGCGCTATGACAGGAATAATTAACTGGTTAAAAACATGATCAAACAAAAAGCAACAAAACATACTTATCAACAAGCGAC
>JAQBNG010000227.1 GCA_028288675.1 Flavisolibacter sp.
TACAGCGATGTAGGCTTATACCAAAGCTTTGATACGAATAGTGGCGAAAGCTTTTTTGATTTTGGTGGTGGTGATTCCGGTGGTGCTGGTGCCGGTGGCAGTTGGGATGCAGACGATAGTAGTAGCGATTCTTCGTCCAGCGATAGTGGTTCGTCGTGTAGCTCTTGTAGCTCAGGATGTGGTGGTGGCGATTAAGATCTTTTAATTTTTATAGAGAAAGAGTAGATAATTTATCAAAAGCAATTTTGCCAGAAAGAAGCAATCGTACAAAGAGTTGTCTGGTGTTAGACTGGACTTGCGTAAGGCACTTCGGCAACCTCGGTGTGACAGTCATGCTAATGGCTGTTTGTATTTGCGTGAGGGATAGAAGCGGAAATCCTTTTTTGGTGCGTTGTCATGCTGAGCCTGTCGAAGCTTTGTGCGTTGGCCAAAAAGATTGAAGCGCATAGCCCGACGGCGCCTCGCCGGCACGCCCCATTTAAGATTTATTATAGTACGCTCAACATAACACTACACGACATCATCCAGCTTCGTGGCAAACGCATCATCGGCAATGGCCGACATGCTTAGCGTTAAATGTATATCCAGTTTTTCTTTAATCACCTTTGCCATAGATGCATCGAAGATGCGAAGTATCAGCCGCAAATTTGGCTGAAAGGAACGGGCATTCAACCCGATTTCAAGATTGGCATAATCATCACTGATCACAGAAATAACCGCACGGGCCCCGGCTACATTTACATCCTGCAATACCCGTGGCAGGCGGGCATTGCCAGTATAAACAGCTACACCACTGCTGCGGAAGTATTCAATATTCGACGAGGTTTCCGCTACTTCCACAATAATGAATTTCTCTCCCTTATTGAGCAACTCTTCGGCAATAAAATAACCCAACCGCCCAAGGCCGCAAAGAATAATATGATTCTTCATCCGGTACTGCTTACGGCCTAGTTCCCGCTGTACCCGGTTTTTTATAATGCGGTCAATAGTGAGTGAAAAAATCATCCAGATAAAAACGGTTGAACTTAAGATCAAGGTTTGTTTGCATAAGGTTACTGCACTTCGTTTAGAAAGGTGACACGAACTGATAACAACAACTTTATTATAACCTTGTTTTAGGAATGTTTACGACTACGATATTAGATGCTTGGCAAAACAATATAAAGAGAGAGCATTGCAAGATATTATTGAAAGAAGAAACTTTCAGACAACTACTGAAACGACTACGTTCTATTAAACGTATTTTATAAACTAGGGGATGCGGGCAAATGACTTATGGCACGGTAAAAATTAAATAATTTGCCTGGCCAGGATATATAGTGTTGGAGGAAATAAATATAAAGTAAACCTACGCCGCTCTCCAAAAAGGATTCGTATGATTGGTCTTTGTATAATCTGCATTTACAGTGCCGCTTGGCTTTACCGACCGTACTAAAACAGGAGTGGTAATAATTTTTCTTCTGCGCTTTCCTCCGTTGTTTTCCTGTTGTCTTTCCATGATTTGTTTTTCTTCACTAAAAGCAAAATAGTGCCAAAATTCTTTTCTGTTTAAAACAACATCATAAAGTTGCTGCTGTCGAAGTTCGATTACATTTATAAAGTAAACCTCCATCAATGAACCGCATAGACCGCCTGTTTGCCATACTTACTTTTTTACAGTCGAAAAAATATGTAACGGCAGAAAAGATTGCACAAAAATTCACCATCTCCGTCCGCACGGTGTATCGCGATATAAAAGCTCTGGGTGAAGGCGGCATTCCTGTAAGCTTTGAACCGACCAAAGGCTATTTCATTGTACAGGGTTATTTTTTGCCACCGGTTTCATTCACAGCCGAAGAAGCCAATGCCTTATTATTAATGGAAAGAATGGTGCGAGGCTTTGCTGATAACTCCATCCATACACATTACTCAACTGCACTTAATAAAGTAAAGTCTGTACTTCGTTCAACACAAAAAGACAGCATTGATTTTTTAGACCAGAATATTAAATTGCAATTGCCATCCTGCATCGCCAATGATTTTGATTACTTGTCTCTTTTACAAACCAGCATCGCTGCAAAAACCATTGTGGAACTCGATTATAAAAACAAAGGGGCTGAAGTAAGCAAACGGAGGGTAGAGCCCATCGGCCTCTTGTTTTATGCCTTTAGCTGGCACCTGATTGGCTGGTGCCAGATGCGGGCCCAATACCGTGATTTTAAAGTGGCCCGCATTTTAAAAGTTAAGAATACACTGGAAGCCTTCTCTATCACAGAACATATACAATTAGCCGACTATTTAAAGCATTTGCCGGTAGCTTACTAAAAATAATTCATTCAAAAATCGCACTGCCATAGGGTTGTCAGCAGGCCGCTGTTTCTTTGCTTTATCAAAACAAATATTATGGACATTTTAAAAGCGCTTTTAAAAGAAATGGAAGCCGAAGCGGTCACTACCCGCAAAATGCTTGCTTTAATTCCAGCAGATAAATTAAGCTGGAAGCCACACGAAAAAAGTATGAACATGCAAAGTCTTGCCGTGCATATTGCTGAATTGCCATCCTGGGTTTTGATGGGACTTAGTACCAGCGAACTTGATTTTGCAACGATGGATTACACACCCACTGTTGCCAACAATGCAACTGAATTGCTGGCTCTTTTTGAAACTTCATTTACATCAGGTTATAATGCGTTAAAGGCAGCGAAGGAAGAAGATTTACTTCCTTCGTGGACAATGCGAAGCGGTGAAAAGGTTCATGCGGTTATGACGAAGTATGAAGTGATCCGTCATTCCTTTAGTCAAACCACGCATCACCGGGCACAGTTAGGCGTTTACCTGCGGTTGTTGAATATTCCTATCCCCGGCAGCTATGGGCCAAGTGCGGATGAAATGAATTTTTAAAATTTAAAAGCAGGTCTTAAAAAAGACCTGCTTTTTTTATTTAATGGTTACAGTAAAAATGTACTCTACCAACTAAGCATTTCCTCCTCCCAATTCCGTAATTCTCACAACCCTAAAAAGGGTAACCTTCCTCTTTTGCAGCAACATCCTGCTTTCTATCTTACCCTATAATTTTTTACACCGTGCAATTAGTGATGTATCTCCAAAACGATTTACTTGAAGCTGTTCCCCTCGACAGGGAGCGGGTTTCTATACCTGGTTATTTAGGAAAAATAAAACGTGATTTAAAAGAAAAATATAAAGAGACTTTAGCAGCATCAGCGGAAGCTCCGGAATTTTTGGTAGTTGCTTTGTCAGGCCATGTTCCTGAAATAAATGAAGAGGGCTAACTATTTAATTGTTTAATGAAAATACATTTTCCGGAATTCGTTTCTACTTGCTAACTACCTGCAATGGGTGTGGTTTTTAAGACCCGTCAATTGCATGGAACACTATTTTATATGGTTCTCCCATAAACCAACAGGTTGCATTTGATGAGCAAGGCCGGTAAAAGAACAACTCCCTTTATAGAGCAAATGGCCCGTGCCGGTTGTATAGCCACCGGTATTGTTTATGCCACGATTGGCATAATAGCGTTATTATCTCTTCTTCAATTAAAACACGGCGGCGCTGATGAATCCAGCATATTAAAATTTTTTGAAGGTGTACCCGGTGGCAAAATTGTTATTGGAATAATTTTATTGGGCATGGTGGCATACATCCTTTGGCGGTTTTACGAAGCCATTGAAGATCCATACCAATACGGAAGAAAGTTTAAAGGGATGGCGGCAAGGATTATTACAGCTTTCAGTGCGGTATCCGATGCGATGATAGCCTGGCCGGCGATAGAAGTATTAACAGGCGCCAGCACTGCTATGAAAGATGGCGAGCCGGTGGCGCAACGCCAGATGTATGGAGAACTGCTTCAAACGGCCGGTGGCAAATGGGTCGTGATGCTGATAGGCATTATAACCTCAATTACCGCCATTGTGCAATTTGTATATGTGTTTAAAGAGGCTTACGAAGAACGTATCGATATGAAGCAAATGAAACCGGTAAAGAAAAATATTATTCATACTACAGGTTATGCCGGCCATTTTGCACGGGGAATTATTTTAGGCATCATGGGATTTTTTACGTTAAAAGCGGCTTTCACGCTTAATGCGCATTATGTAGTAAACACCGATAAGGCTTTTGATTTTATCGGTGATGAAATAAGTCATCTCCTTTTTGCAGCCGTTGCTTTTGGCACTATCTGCTATGGCTTATTCATGTTTGCGATGGGTTATTACTACGATTTTAAAAAAGGGAAGTAAAGTATCTTTTTTCATACGGCGATTCACATCATTCCTGCTTATTTTAGTAGCTTTCACCCTTATCATCGCCAATATGAGAATACGTTTTACTCTTTCGCTGCTACTGGTTTCATCTGCCCTGTTTGCACAAAAAAGTTTAGCTCCATTAACCGTTGAAAAAATAATGCGGGATCAAAAATGGATAGGCACATCACCCTCCAATCCTTACTGGA
This sequence comes from Flavisolibacter sp., assembly GCA_028288675.1. GTDB lineage: Bacteria > Bacteroidota > Bacteroidia > Chitinophagales > Chitinophagaceae > Flavisolibacter. The sequence continues at coordinate 4,448 of JAQBNG010000227.1, forward strand.
CCGCTGATGGCCGCTACCTATTTTTTTCCTGGAATCCTGGTAAGGCAGAAGACGATTCATTGTATTATATCACGGTAACAGATAGGGTACCAAAGAAGGCGACGTATGAAATGCGGCAAGCCAATCCTTCTTTAAACAGTATCGCTTATAACATGGCAAAGACTGCGTATGCTTATACAAAAGAAGGCGACCTGTTTTATGTCGATGCGCAAAAAAAAGAAAAGCGCATCACACAAACCGTCGAAAGCGAATCATCGCCGCAGTTTATAGAAGGTGACACGAAGATTGTTTTTAGCCGTGCCCAAAATTTATTTGCATGGGATATAGCCACTGGTTTAGTTACGCAACTCACTAATTTTATACGGGGCACTGCACCAAGAGAAACACCGCTAAGTGCACAGGAAAAATGGTTGCAGCAAGATGCGATCAGAATGTCGAAAGTGTTGCAGGAAAGAAAGAAGCAACGGGATTCTACAGAAGCTATTACTAAAAGGCTTCGCTCAAAAGAGTTGCGCAGCATTTATATAGAAGATAAGAACGCTACTGCTATAACCATTTCTCCGGACGGAAGGTTTGTAACTTATCGCCTGGTAAAGGCAGCAGGCAATGCTAAAAATACCATCATACCAAACTATGTAACAGAAAGCGGTTTTACTACCGATATACCTGGCCGTACAAACGTAGGCGCACCGGAAAGCACAAGCGAGTTCTTTGTTTTTGATAGAGTAAAAGATACGGTGCTGCTTGTAAAAACCGATGCGATTCCGGGCATCACCGATGTACCGGATTTTGTAAAGGACTATCCATCGAAAGACACGGCAAAAAAGAAACCTTTAGCCAGGGCGGTAACTGTGTATGCAGCTAACTGGAACAGAAGCGGTACTGCCGCTTTGGTTGATGTACGCTCCGCAGATAATAAAGACCGTTGGCTAATGATTTTAGATGCTGCAACAGCAGGTTTAAAACTAATAGACCGCCAGCGTGATGAAGCCTGGATAGGTGGGCCTGGAATCAACAGTTTACTATTTGGCCGTGGACAAAATGCATGGATAAACGATGAAACATTTTGGTATCAAAGCGAAGCATCTGGCTATTCGCATCTTTATACAGCGAACGTAACAACCGGACAAAAGACCGCAATAACCTTGGGTAAGTTTGAAGTGCAATCGGTGCAACTTTCTAAGGATAAAAAATATTTTTATTTAACTACAAATGAAGTGCATCCCGGTGAGCAGCAGTTTTATCGCATGGCAGTAACCGGCGGTAACAGGGAGCGCATCACTACGTTAACAGGCGCAAACCAGGTTGTAATTTCACCAGATGAAAAGAACATTGCCCTACTTTATTCTTACTCAAATAAACCATGGGAATTATACCTGCAGGAGAACAAAGCAAACAGTAAAGCGCAACAAATAACCGATAAAGCGCAGTCGGAAGAGTTTAAGTCATACGCATGGAAAGATCCTGAAGTGATCACTGTAACAGCAAGGGATGGGGCACAGGTTTATGCACGATTGTACAAGCCGGCTACCCCGCATTCATCGAAGCCTGCAGTGATTTTTGTACATGGGGCAGGCTACCTGCAGAATGCACATAAATTTTGGAGTACGTACTCAAGAGAATATATGTTCAATAATTTATTGGCCGATGCCGGTTACACGGTGCTTGATATGGACTACCGTGGAAGCTCCGGCTATGGCCGCGACTGGCGCACGGGCATCTATCGCCACATGGGTGGGAAAGATTTAACCGACCATGTGGATGGTGCTAAATATTTGACAGAAAAGTTAGGAGTTAACCCGTCAAACATTGGTTTGTACGGCGGTTCGTATGGTGGCTTTATTACGCTGATGGCATTGTTTACACAAGCAGATGTTTTTAAATCGGGTGGCGCCTTACGTTCTGTTACCGACTGGGCGCATTATAATGATGGCTATACCGGCAACATTTTAAACGACCCGTATACCGACAGCATTGCTTATAAAAAAAGCTCTCCAATTTATTATGCCGAAGGTCTGAAGGGTAACCTACTCATGTGCCATGGAATGATTGATGTGAATGTACACTTCCAGGATATTGTACGCCTTACGCAACGGTTGATTGAATTAGGGAAAGAGAATTGGGAACTGGCTGTTTATCCTTTGGAAGATCATGGGTTTGTAGAACCAAGCAGTTGGACGGATGAATATAAGAGAGTGTTTAAGTTGTTTGAGAGGACGTTGAAGTGAAAAATTGGATGAAGATTAAAGGCTCCGCAGTGACAGTCGGTAAGAAGTTAATTTTCAAACTTAGGAAGTCCAACGGTTTTTAGAATGTGGTTTGCCTTATTTATTTTTTCTTTAAACAAGCCCTTCGTAAGATACTTGTCTAAGTTTTTATCAACTTTTATAATGATTGGCTTTTTGCCGGTATCTTTTGTCTTTTTCATTTTGTAAAGTTACTTCATTTTCCTTTTTACCAGAAAGGCTTCAAACTCAACTCCTTTTTGAAAGGGTTGCCAATGGTTTTCGCTTACAAGCCCGAATACTTCAAAGTCCTCCTTTATTTCTTCAATATTATTGGTGATGCCAATTCGATATAGCCTTGTTCTGGCTTTTGTGCTGCCAGTTGCAAAAACCATTGCTTCCGGGAACTTATCTGTAAATGTGTATATGGTGGAAGCAACAGTTGCTAACACTTTTTCACTGTCGCCATTATTGGTTATAACGTCATCATTTATATCTCCTGTTACTACATCTTTGTCGCCAAAACCCAGGTTATAAAAATTATGTAAATGTGTTTCACTATAAATAACCAGTTTAGAAACGCTGCCATTTATTCCTTCACCTATAAACTCAAAAACCATGGAAGTTTCACCAACTACCACTGGATATTTATTCATGTTCATATTACCGAAGATAATCTTTGAAATATCTTAAGTAGAGGTGGGTGTAATTGGACTTGTTGTGTAAGCTTTTATGCTGATGCTGAAGTATAGACGCCGTAGTTAGTGAGCACTAATTCTTTTCTACTGAACTAATAACAAGCTTCATAAATTCTCCAAGTTTGGAAGGCTCCAGCCAACGCGTAACCATAATAAGGTCATGTTCATTATCAATAACAATGAAATTACCACCAAACCCTTCGGCTGTATAAATGCTCTTCGGTACATCTTTATACCGGGCCGCCTCATTAAGCCACCACATATAGCCGTATGATTTATTTGCTGCTGAAGGCAACTGAGCTTCAGCAATCCAACGTTCTGAAATGAGTTGCATATTCTTCCACTTTCCTTTTCGTAGAAACAGCAGTCCAAACCTGGCGTGGTCAAGCGTATTGATAAACAGTCCTCCGCCAAAATGCCCACCGCCACTTACAGATTGTATCATCACGCCGTCCATATTGACAAACGAATTATCATAGCCATACCAACGCCAGGTAGTAGAAGCGCCAATCGGGTCCATGATCTTCTCTTTCAGTACTACAGGCAAAGGTTTTCTCCAAACATGTAATAAAGAATACGCCAATAGATTTACCCGTACATCATTATACTTAAAGTTGGTTCCGGGCTCCATCAACTTCCTGTTCTTCCATTCATCTAAGCTGCCTCC
>JAQBNG010000147.1 GCA_028288675.1 Flavisolibacter sp.
TCCAGTTGACCTGTGGCGCCAGCGTGTCGTATAAGCGCAGTGAATTTTCTTCCATTCCATAGGAGTCCAAAGAAAGAAAATGGATGTTACCGATATCGAAGGAATAATAGGCCTTTGTATTAGACGGCACGCCACCGGATTCGCCATTGGTGGGCATCGAAAAATTTTGATAGTACGCTACTTCATGCGTTTTCTGCGCTACGGCCTGCGAGAATTCAACATCATGGTAATCATGATTCCCCGGTGCCGGAAACAAAGGATACTTCTTCAGCAAATTGTTCTTATAAATGTTAAAGAAATTTGCCTGGTACTGCGCATCTTCGCCGTCCCTGTAGGCATTATCGCCTAACAATATCCATGCAGACATATAGTTTTGTCCTAAGTAGTTAATTACCTGGTCCCTGACATTGCGCTGGTTGGTTGAGTTATTTCCGCAATCTCCAAATACACCGATCCGGTATAAAGATTCCTCACCTGTAGGAGGCAAGGTCATAAAAAAGTTATCTCCATTGCCCTGCAGGGTATCGCGGATGCCGCCAATGGAATAATAATATTTTGTTTTAGGTGCCAGATTCGTCAGTTGAACTTCATGTTCGGTAACCAGGGCTGAATCATCAGCGAATGAGGTTAGCTTACCCGGCTCTGTGCCATATCGTACACGACTTCTTGCCCAGGTACCAGTCCGCCAGCGAACAATGATACTGTTGCTTGTTGCCACCTGTAAATAAGGACCCCTGATTAACGCGGCTAAAGGTTGTCCATTATATCGCTTATTCTGCACAACCTTTACTTCCTGAGAAAAAACCTGTAACGCTGTCAAATAAATTACCAGTGTGAAAAGAAATCTCATTTGCAATTTTTATTTATTATGTAAACCAATGTATACTTAGTAACCATCTACTAGTGGATGCTTTTAAAATGTTCTTAGTTGTACTATTGGTCTTTTAATGTAACTAAAACCCAGGTGCTGTTATTCCACTTCCCGGGTTGCTCTTATTTATTTTTTCCAACGGCTGCAACCAAAAAACATGCTGATAGCTTTTCTCCTTCAGCAGGTATTCCGGATGAACCCTTGGCGTCCAGCTGTCATCACCACCAACTCCCATTTGTTTTAAATCTATATACACATAGGTATGATCGCCCCTGTTTAATTGGTGCGAAGTTTTCGATTCGTTTAGTGCTGCAAGCGAATAATCCTGCACATTGATGTTGAGAAGATGTTCATCGCTGCGGATGAATAATCCTTTCCCTTCTTTAGAAAAAACTACTGCCCACCGCACATCTGTTTTATTGCCGTTTTCCTGCGGCATAACGTAAGGAAAATGCTGAGCCGCTACCGTACCGCTATATAGACCCACCTTCGCACTTTCCTTTCGATCTTCGTAGCTTTCAAAAGGTCCTTTACCATACCAGCTAAACTGATTAAAAGCAGCTGGAAGTTTTAACCGAAAGCCCACCTTTGCTAATGGCGGCAATTTATCTTCTGTTGTAAACCTGGTCTCTACTTTTACACTTCCATTCCCATAGATCCAATAAAGAGACTCGTACTGTATAACCGCCTTTTTTACCTGGACATTATTGGTAAGCTTTACTCTTACCAGCTGTGGATCAGGTGTTGTTACGACGCAAGAAACAGGCACTATTGTTACATCATCAAGACCGGCATTCCGCCACTGCTGCGCAAAGCTACTGCCCTTCCCTCCTTCATCATTGTCGGTTGGCACCCGCCAAAAATTTGGTTGCAGTTTCTCACTCAACAACTCATTTCCTTTATGGCGAAAAGAAACCAATGCTCCTTCCTTTTTATTAAAGGTGATGCTAAAGTCGGTGCCCTTAATTATTATGGCTTCCTCTTCATTAACACTAACTTTTGGATATGAAGAATGGTTAACAGCAACCAAAGCCTTTCCTGTTTTAGGCAAAGGAAGCTGCTCCGAAGCGATTTCAAAATCTTTGTTGGCCCAGGTTGTTTTATTCTTTAGCCGAAAGCTGAAGTTGAGAAAGTATTCTGCACCAGGCTTTAATAAGTTCTTAGTAAAAGGTATGGTTAGCAATTGGGTTGCCTGTGGTGAAACAGCAAGCTGCCGCAGACTGCCGGTTTGTACAGGTCTGCCATTTTCGATTAAGGTCCAATCTAAATAAACACCCCCGGCTGATGTAAAATAATTGTTGTTGCTTATGGTAACCAGGCCTTTTGAAACTTGATTCCACGACACATTTACAGGCTGGTAAATCTTTTTCATTTCGTTGATCTCTGGTTGAACCACATGATCGGGATTGATTAATCCATCATTGGCATTGGCACCATCGATATAATTTACAATGTTCCAATATTCTTTTCCAGCCACATCTCTTGACCGGAGCCCCTGGTCCATCCAATCCCAGGTAAATCCTCCCTGCAATCGCGGATGGGCATAAAAAGCATCCCAATACTTGCGAAAATTGCCAAGGCTATTACCCATCGTGTGCGCATATTCACAAATAACCACCGGACGGGTTGTATCCAATTTCATTAGCCTGTAAATTTCTTCGACTGATGGATACATATCGGAAATAAAATCATAGTGCGAAAGCACATGTGCATAAGCAGGTACCTTGCTTTCATAATGGATAGGACGAGTAGGGTCAATTTGCTTTATGACCGCATAGATGGCATCGAAATTTTTGCCCCAACCGCTTTCATTTCCCATCGACCAAAAAATAATGGAAGGATGATTTTTATCCCGCTGAACCATAGAAATCCCTCTTTCCACAAAAGCAGCTTTCCAAGCTGGATCTTCAGATAAGTACACTTTTTTATCGGCCCATAATTCGTGGCTTTCAATATTGGCTTCGTCCATTACATAAAGCCCATACTCATCACAGAGCTCATACCACTCTGTTGCATTTGGGTAATGAGATGTTCGAACAGCATTGATGTTATGCTGCTTCATCAATTGAATGTCTTTGATCATTGAAGCTTTAGTTATATAGCGACCGCTATGCATATCAAATTCATGACGGTTCACGCCTTTAATTTTGACAGGTTTCCCATTCACCAATAACAATGCATTTTTGATTTCTACTTTTCTGAAGCCAACCTTTTGTGTAATGACCTGGAGTACTTTTCCATTCTTGTCCAACAACTGCATGACCAGTACATAAAGATTTGGTGTTTCGGCAGTCCACTTGGCTGGGTTAGAGATGGCTTGGTTGATAGTTAATATGGATTCATTGCTTCCGGCAATAGAGCCCGCCTTAGCCGTTTTAGAAAACAACACGTTGGACCTGCCGTCTTGCAAACTAACTTTTACGCTGTAGTTATTTGCTGATTGAACTGTTTGGTTTTTCAAAATTATTTTTAGCTGTAGCTGTGCGTCTTTATAAGCAGCATCCAGATCGGTTTGCACTTCAAAATCTCTTATATGTAAAGAAGGGGTTGCAAAAAGAAATACATCCCGGAAAATGCCGCTCAGTCGCCAGTAGTCCTGGTCCTCCAGGTAGCTTCCATCTGACCAGTTGATCACTTCTGCTGCAAGTGTATTGTCCCCTTTTTGCAAGTACGGTGAGATATTAAATTCTGCCGGTGTCATACCATCTTCATGGTAACCTATTTTTTCCCCATTGATCCAAACATACATGGCAGATTGCACCCCGGCAAAGTGCAGGAAAATTTCTTTTCCATCCCACGAAGAAGGAACAGTAAAGGAAGTACGATATAAGCCGGTAGCGTTGGTATCTTTTTTAGGAACAAAGGGAGGATCAGCAGGAAAAGGATGTTTTATATTGGTAAAGATGGGCGGGTCATATTGTCCCTGGAGTTGCCAGTTACCGGGCACTTTAATGTCGTTCCATGAAGCAGTAGCAGTGGAAGGAATAAAAAAATCAGCGGGTACTTCTAATGGGTTTTTTACCCATTTAAATTTCCAGGTTCCATTTAATAATTTAAAATATTTTGAATTGGTTCTTTCAAAAGTTAAAGCAGAAGGCAGATCTGTGAAGGGAATAAAGCTGCTGTGCGGCCCCTCGTTATTGATCTTAAATACGGCAGGATTTTCCCAATCATATTGTTGTGAAAAGAGAACCGTATTTGAAAAAACAAGTGTCATGTAAAACACTACTTTCAATAAATCCTTCATTTGATCTGCCTTCTTTTAAAATATAGGGATTAGTTGTACAATTTTTTTTCTATAAGATTAATGCTGGTCAGATTTTTCATTCAATTTCTTTTTCATTTCTTTCACTCTTTCCTTCTGCTCTTTGGTCAGAATTTTATCAATCCCTGCATTCCTTTAAGTATATAACTCTTTTACTTTTTGTTTCTTATCTTCTTCGCCCGAAGTAGCATCAGACTGGATGGCCTTGATCTTTGGATCATAGGTAGCTTTTTGCTGCTGGTCATAAGGAAAAAGAATCGTTTCATGTTTATCGTTTTAAATTTTATAAGTGCTTTCTATAATGTTGTGAACAAAGCCTGGAAAGGCAGAAGCGTTTGTTCCGCTGCCTGGTTAACCTTAACCTTTTGCGGTTGGCCTGTTCGGTTGATCAATAAGAGATGTCTGTCTGATGCAAGCGCCATGATCCTTTCAGACGACACTTCTGTTTGAAATAGTGTGGTCCCAGCAGGAAAAAATTTATTGAAATCTCTATAAACATAATAGTTAGGCAAGGGTTGTCCTCCTCCGCGATTTTGCGTGCTGCTGAAAAGACTCGTCAGCTTGTCATCAGAAGACGACTGCAATTCCGGTCCCCATCGTAAAGAAACAGCATCGCCGGCCAATGCATGGTAAGCCAGCATACTGGCCATGGCAGCCGGTTGCTTCAATGAATCAGCAGGGTTAGATTGATTTATATAATCCTCTGACCACCAAACAGGCAGGTTAGTTTGTGATTTAATCCACCTGCTCAGATCAAAGAATTTCCTTGTGGCTTCTATAATATCTACCAATACGCCATCCTTTGTTTTCGTCTTTCCATCTACACAAATAAAATCGGCACCTGCTTTATGACTTAACCAATAGCTTATCATCTCCAGATCTCTTTTATCAATGGTACCATAAGCAGGTGAGCTGATGGAGCTTTTTGCAAACAATTTGGGATTCATGTATGTAGTTAACACAGCGTAAGGCCCGCCAATTAACGCATCGGGGCGAACTGCTTTTACAGCCGTATAGACGGCATTATACAAGGTGGTATAGCGTTCATAGTCCCACCGGTTTAAAGCGGGGTTCCACATTCCTTTTAGTTCATTCCATACCTGAAAGTATTTTACATCCGGATAACGTTGTGCCACCTTCGCACAGAGGTCTGCAAAGTCTTGTACATGTTGAAGCAAAGGAGGTTTCTCCACCATGGACCAATCGGTTTCATTAGGATATTTTCCGGCCACCCAGGTACTATCAACCATCCAGGTAGGGGCTGTAGCCAATGTAATAACAGGTACGGCATTCAGCTCTTTAATTTTTAGGATTCGTTTATCAAGCGTTCCCCAATCATAAATACCAGGCTTTGGTTGGATGTTGTTGACACCAAAACCATGAATATGCTGGTTATGATAAATGACCAACCCCTTCATTAAATTTCTTGCCCTGTTAATAGCCGCTGTATCGCCGGAGGCGTTCAAAAAATTTTGACTGTAGGTAACCCCTAACTTTAAATTGGTTTTTAGCAAAACCGTTTTGGTAACTTTTACTGCAATGCTGGAATCAGAGAAAGTTGAAACAGGAGCCGCCCCTACTTGCTTTTTACAAACAACCAATGACAACAAAGAAAGAAAAGCCAGCCAACCATATTTATTTTTCATGTACGAGATAATTAAGTTTGTTTACCATTGAATTACGATTGTTTCTTCCGATGCGATGGCCACAATATTATTCTTGATGTTGCCTTTTTTATTCGCGAACAGAACCTTCGGATTATGGTTCTTTTCTTTCACCTTCAATACAACTGACTTATTTATCCCTGACTTGTTAAGGATGATGGTGATATAAGAAGAATTGGATTGAAGCGTTTTCATCAACATACCTTCCTGGGTGTTGACAAAAGAAAAAGGCGAAGCGTCTACATTGGGCTGCACGATAGTTTTTAAAAAGATGCCCAGGTTTTTATAGTTCTTATTTATCCGGGCCCCCAAACCAACTAAGGAAGGCATCCATATCACTTCTCCTTTGCCAAAGTTGTTGCGGACGGCAACAGTTTCTGCTTCATTTGTACTGATTGGCCTTGCCGTTGTGGCAGCAATTGTTCCTCTCCACAAATGCGCCGGCAAATCAAGTTTCGGGTTGATCAGGCGTAGTGTAAAAAGATTATCTATTACTTTAAATTCTTTTATGTTGCCGCCAAATAATTTCTCAAGAGGAAACCCTGTCTTCATTATAGACAGCGCATTCTCATCATAGAAGCCGGTAAGTCCGTCCGCAATTAACTTTCCACCCTTGCTTACAAAATCTTCCAGGGGCTTCCAATATTTCGAAGGGATAGCTATCTGATGGGCAAGGATGATGACTTTGCCCGTATAATTGGTTTGAGAAAAATCAAATTCACCGATCTCTTTAAAATTCGTTTGCAATCCCATCTCGCTTATCGCCTCAAAATAGCCCAGTGCTGATTTCATTACACCGCCAACATTACGGCCTTCATACGGAGTTCCACCCGTCTGCAATTTCTTTTCTACCCACAGTGCTTCTCTTACGTATAAAATATTGATCCCGGACTCTACTTCTTTTGCATGGGCAAACAGGTTAGGGTTTCGGTTGATTGTTTTTGCAACATTAGCGGCTTCCTTCATTCTATCAGAAGGTTCATTCTGGAAATTCAGAAGAGCCCACTCTCCGGCTTCTGTTCCCGATGCCCTTGGATTGAGAGACCAGAAAATATTGCCTTTACTTTCGGCGCCTATAGTAGTCCACAGCCATTGTGCAATTTCTTCTTTGGTGGGACACATTGCATTGTATCCGCTATAGGTATTGTTACCGCCTTGCAACTCTGTCATTAACCAGGGAATGTTACCTGCGCCTGAACGAAGCATTTCGCTATTAGCAGATAAAGCCATCGCATATTGTGAACGATTGAAATAACCAAAATGCCAGCTTGCATGCGCTGAGCCACCAAGGCTTGTTAAGAATTTTCGCCACTCAGGAAAATTATACTCAGCCCCATTTTGAAAGATTGCGTGGTTGTTTACATGTATGGGACTGCCCGGATCATATTTTTGAATTTCGTCGGTAAGCCACTTTAAAAACCAGATGTTATAATCGATTAAAAAACGTTCGTCTGCAAAATCAAAATGCTGGTATCCGTTGCTGTTATAAATGGGTACGGATTGTTTGGTTTTCCATTCCTGGTATTTCTTGTTTGTAAAATTATCTTTAGGTAAACCGCCCGATCCAGGCTCATTGATCGGCACCCATCCATAGGATGATTTAAATTGTTTAAAATGCGTCACTAAGTTTTTAATGTATTCAGCAATGGATTTCAAATGGGCCTCATCACGTGGAAATTTAAAGCCACCCACGTCTGTAAAACTTGTTGCCGGAAATAAATTGCCATATATCCTGATACCATATTTTTCACCGGCTTTATAGGCCGCATCAAACAAACTATAGTCCCAGCTTCCGTCCTCTTTGTGCATGTAAGATTCAAAGAGGCGGATGCGGGTTAAGGTCATGCCGGCTTCTTTCATCAGCCGGAACCAGGTATCAATTTCTTCCGGCTTTTGTCCGGGCTCAATAAATATTTCTGCACCAATCATTGGTACATCTGTCAGAGACGTTTGAGCAATCGATATTTGATTAATGCAAAAGTTGATCAGCAGGATAAACAGCAGCCTTTTACCCGGATAAAGAAAGCTTCCAATGCAAGTTCTATTTATTCTTTTACTCATTTATTTTCTGTTTTATTGACGTGCTATTTTGAAACAATGACATCGAAGCTGTCCTGTACACATCCAAATTCATCACGTACCCAATAATTTGTTTCACCAACAGAAGGTGATATTTCAATGCTCTTTGTATCCTTGCCTTTTATGCTCCAATTATATTTGCCGATAAAAGAGGCTGTCAATGTTATCTTCTCTCCTTTCTTTAACCGGATGGTGGTTTTTTTATTGACATCTTTCATCATCGTAAACTGATCACGGATAACACCATCGGCGCAAATCCATTTTAAATCAAGCCTGTTGCTTTGTATTTCCAGCATGGCTGCTCCCCCAATCTCGTTGTTCGCATAAATCATATTCTTATTACGATAGGGATTTGATGTTTTGCCAAGCTGACCTGCAGAACCGCTAATTACGTACACAGTGCCTTTATCGCCAGAGGTTTTAATGTAGGGACAAGAGTTGGCCGTACCATCATACAATGCAGTAGGTTGTTTTGTGCCGTATTTAGTAGAATTGAAAGTTGGTTCATTGCCGTAATTGCCATCCAGTAATCCTGAACGCTCATACAAGTGATTATGACCACACAAAACAAGATCCACTCCGTAACGTTCAAGAATAGGAATTACGTTTTGTCGTATTTTAACCATCACTTCTTCTTTACCATTTGAATAAGGAGGATGATGCAGGTAAGCAATGATCCATCCTTTATTTTTGTTGGCCTCCAAATCTTTCTTAATCCATGACGCCTGTGGTCCCAGGGTATCAAATAACCGGTAGGCATTTTCTTCAACTCCATACGAATCCAATGATAAAAAATGGGCGTTTCCTATATCAAAAGAATAATACGCTTTGTTTTTAGAAGGCATGCCTCCTGCTTCGCCGTTTTCAGGCATTGAAAAAGCGTGAAAATAAGCCACCTCTTTAGACCGTTGGGCATATCGCTCTGAAAACTCACCATCTATATATTCATGGTTACCCGGGGACGGATATAAAGGGTATTTCTTCAGCAAATTATTTTTGTAGACATCAAAGAAATTCAACTGGTACTCCGCATCATTCCCATCCTGGTAGGCATTGTCTCCTAACAGGATCCATGCATTCATATGATTGTTTCCAAGATAATTTATTAGCTGGTCACGTACCGCTTGCTGGTTCACTGAATTATCACCGCAATCGCCAAAAACACCAATGCGGTATAAGCCGTCTTTCCCTGCCACCGGCAGCGTTACAAAATAGTTGTTCTCATCGCCCTGTAGCGTATCTCTTATCCCACCAACTGAATAATAATATTTGGTTTGCGGAAGAAGTTTTGAAAGTGTGACGCTGTGGTCAGTAACCAGCCCGGAATCAATTGCTGATAGGGTAAGCTTGCCGGGTGTTAATCCATAACGAACACGGCTCCTGGCCAATGTACTTGTTCTCCATCTTACAACAATACTATTAGTGGTAGCCACTTGCAGGTAGGGCCCCCTCGTCAGTTCCGGCAATGGCTGACCGTTGTAACGCAGGTTTTGTTTGGTGGAGGTTGCTTTATTTATATCCTGTGAAAAAGCCACCTTGAAAACGCTTCCTGATAAAATGAAAAGCAAGATTATTCTATAATTCATAAGGTTGACATAATTGAGATCTATTAAAAATTTATGCTGGTTATTTTACCGTCCACTGAACTAATAACAATCCGATCCTTACCAATTGGTGTAATACTATTTATCAAACTGTTGGAAACTTTGTGCTTCCACAATAGTTTGCCCACATTGCTTACTGCCGTTACTACTCCTGAATTGGAAGGCACATAAATGGTATGATCACTCTCTAAGAGAGGGGCAGCGCAGAGATCATAACCAATAAGCAAGTTTGTGCTCCAGTTGATTTTCATGTCGGGAGCATTTGTTGCCATACTGAAAAGTTTTCCTTCTGTTGTTTTAACAAACAGCTGTGAACTATCTTCTGAAAGGCCCACTGATTCACGAACCTTTATAGCGGCCATTTTCCTGCGCCAAATAATAGTCCCGGTAGTGGCGTCGAAGGCAGTCATAAATTGGTCAGGAGCCACAATAAAAACTGTATTGTTTGCGGCTACCGGAACACAACCTCCCGGGGCCTGCATTCGATTACCGGACGTATCTTTCCATTTCCATTCGAGGCTTCCCCTTTTTGCATTCAACGCATAAAACTCACCGCCCCAGCTTCCAAAATAAAGCCTGTTATTATAGAGTAATGGCTTTGTCAGTATAAAATCTTTCACACCTGTAAAGTCCCAAATAATTTTGCCATTAGTAACGTTTCTTGCAGTAAAATGACCGTTGGAAGAACCGATGTAAACAACATCTTTTTCAATAAGCGGTTTGGCAACAATGGGACTACCTGTATTTATTTTCCACCATAATTTTCCATTTTCAGGGTTCAGGCAATATATCCACCCATTGGCAGACGCAACAATAAGATGGTTGCCCGATAGGGCAGGTGTGCTGTAAATTTTTTCACTTGTTTCATAGGACCATTTCTTCTTTCCTGTTTCGCCATCCAGTGCAAATATTTCTCCACCGGTATTGGTAGCAATAACCAAATCTGTTGTAAGGACTGCGCCTGTACCAATATCAAAATTATCCTGGTACTGCCATTCCTTTTTTATGTTAGGATATTGATCATTCACAACATAAGAAGGCCGGGCATATTTTGTTGTATCCGTTGAAAAGTGGTGATCGAAAAGCGGAGCCTCAGCCCATTGATGCAGCTTATTCAACAATGATTTTTTTTCTTCAAAAACTGCTTTGCCTGATTTAAAGCTTACAATATTGTAGCCACCAATTGAATCCTGTGCCCGCATGCTGGAACGGCCCATTATGCCAGGAACTCTTTCGAAAGCATAGCTGCCATTTAAGTGTCCGTGACCAACCAAAATGAGTTGAATATTATGTTGTTTTAAGCGGTCAACGGCTTCGTACCAATTCTTCTGTAAAGAGTCTTGCGGGTAATGATTTACATACACAACCGGAAGTCCTTTGTTCTTAGATTGACGCAGGATAGAATCCATCCACAGTATGTCTTCTCTTGGAACCTGCCCAGGGCTTTTATGCAACATATTAGGACCAGAATTGGTACCGATAAATAAATATCCATTATACACAAATGAAAACCTGCCTGCTCCAAAGGCATCCCGAAAAGCATTACCTCCGGTGGGTGACCAATTACCGTCATGGTTGCCGGTAAGAATATAAAAAGGTTTTATAAGTTTAGATAAAATTGCTTTTGCAGTTTGTAGTTCTTCGGCGGTTCCTAACTCCGTAATGTCTCCGGAAATAATGACGAATTTTAGTGAGCTGTCACCATTGATGTCCTGCACTGCTTTGCGGAGATCATCGTCTGCGTACTTCATGCCGATATGGGTATCGGACAGAAAAGCAAACCTGAAGCTTTGCGCCAGGCCATTTGTACCCCCAAAAAGAAACACTACAAAAAGCAGTATTCTAAAAAAGGCAGTACGGACCAGGATGTCGTTCTTCATTGCTTAAGCTCGCTTTTCTAGTTTTATAACAATGGATCTTTTAAAGTCAGGAAGGCTAACAAGTGCAGCTGATTTAGCAGTTGTCCACTTATCCAACCAAGGATCATAAAGATTGACTGCCTTTAAAGAAGAAGCAAGATTTGAGAAATCGATTTTCTCTTTATTGATAACTTCCGGTGGCAGACCTTTTCTGAACTCTGACTTCCAATCATTCTTAATATCCCGGCACCAGGCTAAAACTGTTCTTTGTCCAACCAAAGCATAAATGCGGAAACGCTCATGGTACATTTTCACCGGCACAAACTGTTCCTCTACCGGATTAATATTTCGCACTGCGTTATTAAACCGCTTATAGTGATACCACAGATTGTTTTCGTCAATATAGGTATCCCAATGCCAGCTGTTGCCAGTTCCTGCAGCGCCGGAAAAGAAGGGGGCGAAAAGCATATCATGCAATAAAGCTCCATCCTTATCTAAGGCATACAGGTCTGAAGAACCGGAATGATTGGCAAGCACCGCACCTACTTCCGCCAATAGCATTGGCTTTTGAATGTGATAGGAACGTAATTCATTTATTGCATCCGTCGCCAGTACATCCATTGGGGCCGTGCATATATTCAGTGGGGCGCCTTCATCAATGTAGCGGTGAATTTGTCCTACATCATTTGAAGGCAATTGATTGATGTACCGGTAGTCATCTCTTCGGCTTTCCATATCAAAACTGCCAAGGCTTTGCAGCACCAGGTTCTTCTTAAATTTTTGATGGACTTTCGGAAGCATAACAGCATTCCATTCTCTTAATCCATCGCACATGATCCCATTCATCTCGTTCCATAATTCCCAGCCGAATACCGCCGGATGATCATTGTAACGCCTTTGCAAAAAATCGATTCTTTTTAGATAAGCTTGTCTACCAGCTTCTGTGTTGATATATTCATCAACATTTTTAAATGGTCCGCCATGTTCCGTGTGGTATTGTGGTTTATTAAACCATGCAATGGTATCGGGGATTATCTGGCGGGTATTATCAAGGCAAAGTTTTATTTTGATTTTATACTTTACAGCCCAGGCTAAAAGTGTATCTATTTTAATTGCTTGTTCTTCGCTATACTCACCGAATTTCTTCTCTACTTCAAATAATTTGTTGCTCAACCAAACACGTGCAAAATTGCCACCATTAGCAGAAAGATTCTTTATGTATGATTCCATTGTTGCCATGTCGGCAGCACCGGCTATACAAGGTCCATTTACAATAAAAGGTTCGCCACTTGATAACTCAAAATAAAAAGGATTTTTTTTACTAACCGTTACAAAAGCATCATTGAAAGAAAGTGATGACTGCCCTTTTACTGATGATATCATTGGTGATAAGGCAAACGCTTTCCTTCCCATTATACCAACGGAAAGAAAGAATGCCTGATCAATAAAATATCGCCTGTTCATTGTAGCTCGATTAAATAATGTCCCGCTATTTTTTGAATGTTAATGACCGGGTAAAGTTGGGCTTATAGCAATAGTATACCAGTAGCTGATCCAGGCAGGAATTTAAAAAAAGCCAGAACCAGACAATGTCATGGTTCTGGTAATATTGATCTATTAATATCCGAAATTTTGGTCTGCCGGTGTAATTAAGCGGTTTGAATTAAGTTCGTCGGAAGGTATAGGCATCAGCAACAAACGTTTTACTGAAGCTGCATCTGTTGGAAATAAAAAGTCGTTGGTAGCATTGAATTTTGGATGGCTATTGTGGCTTTGCAGATAGGCAGAAAGATAGGCTTCACCTCTTCTGCGGGTATCGAAAAACTCATGTCCTTCACTTAATAATTCAATACGGCGCTCCAACATGATCCGCTGACGAAATACATCTTGCGACATGCCCGACCAATTAGCAGGTGCCACTTCTGTTGTTTCAATAGTGCCATTTCCGTTGGCATCTCTTGCCCTGGTTAATACCAGGTTGATATACTGGTAAGCACCACCCGGACCCTGTAATTCATTTTCAATCTCCGCCAGCATTAATAAAACATCAGCATAACGGAAGTAGATAAAATTGCTATTGCTAACCGCTGAAATATAATTCGGATCGGCATATTTTAAAACATACGGATAACCATTGGTAGATGCAGCCGTAGTACTTGGATAAACCTGGATGGTTACACCGGCATTTGTCTGCAAGCTGTTATAGATGAAAGTGGCGTTAACGCGGGGATCGCCGGGATAGGTGTTCCTAAAATCATCAAAAGTTGCTTTATGAGCTCTGACCCTTGCCAACGGACTGGTAGATTGCTTAGGTGTATAAGTGCTATTTGATGGCATCCATGTTTGCGTCAGACCATTAGCCGGACCACCGGACATGCTAAACTGAATTTCAAAAATAGATTCCTTTGAATTTTCTTTAGTAACATCATAAAGATCTTTAAACGGACGCACCAATGAATAAGCATTTGAATTATACACCTGGATGGCTTCATCATAGGCTTTTTGCCAGTAAGGAGATGCCTGATCGTTACCGGCCAATGTCATATAGACTTTTGCCAGAAGCGCATAAGCAGCCCATTTGTTAGGACGCCCCGTGGCCACTGAACCAGGAGCTGGTAAATTATCTTTTGCTTTTTGAAGATCAGATATCACTTGTTCATATATCTTGTCTGCCGGCGTGCGGGCCATATAAAGATCTTCGCTGGTTGTAATATGTAAACGTAAAGGCACGGCACCCCACAGGCGGACATTATTAAAGTACAAGACTGCCCTGAGGAAATGGCCCTCGCCCAATACTTGCTTTTTAACGGATTCTTTTACAGGGCTTGAACTCATACCATCAATCAATCCATTCACTGCATTAATGGAAGCGTATGCTTCCCGCCAGGTAGTATTTGCAGCCGCATCTGTAGCTTGTGCCGTCATCTTTGCTATTGGAAGAGTAGCCGTATTATTGGTCCAGAAAGCACCGGATGCCAGGCTTACATATTGTACGTAACCAAGGCCGAAATAATAGTATGATGCAGTACGCTCATAACAACCGGTGAGGACGGCCTGCACACCGGCTTCGGTTTCAAATAAAGTTTTATCATTAAGAAACCCCTGAGGATTTTCTTCAATTGCTTTGGAACAGGACAAAGAAGCGAACCCGATAATAACAACTAAGGAATAAATAATTCTTTTCATATCAATTGATTGATGAATTAAAAATTAACGTTAACGCCAACGGTTACAGAACGGGTGTTTGGATAAGAGCTCCAGTCAACACCCTTACGTAAAGGATCATTTGTAAAACTGTTTACCTCCGGATCATAACCAGTATAATTAGTTAGAGTCAGTAAGTTTCTGCCGCTCACGAACAAATCCAGCCCGCTAATAAATTTTAGGTTCTTCACATTTGGTTTATACCCGAGTGTAACCATGCCAAGGCGCAGGTAACTTCCATCTTCAATAATCCGGTCCGTGAAATCGCCATTTTTATATAAGAGTCTTGGGTAGGCATTATTTGGCTGCTCAGGCGACCATGCCTGTGTATAAGCATAATCAATTACGTTGGTTCCGGCTTGTGTATCCTCTAACTTCAAACGGTTGCCATTAGCTATTTTATTACCATAAACACCATTGATGAAAATATTTAATGACAGTTTTTTATACGTTACCGTGTTAGAAAAACCATAACTAAATTTCGGATTGGGATCACCTAAGATTACTTTGTCGGCATCGTTGATATTGCCATCGCCATTTTGGTCTACAAAATAAATGTCGCCTGCCTTCAGGGGTGTACCGGCCAATCTTAATGGATGATCCACTACATCTGCGGCCTGGTAAATGCCTTGTGTCTGATAGCCAAAAAACATTGCTACGGGATAACCTTCCGCATAAACATTCGCAGGCATTTTAAACTCATTTCCACCAGATACATTAGTTCCCAGGAAAGCGCTTAATATCATGTTGCCAAATTTTCCTTCCGGCAAACCAATGTCAGCAATTTTATTTTTGTTGAATGTAATATTGGCGGCAGTTGTCCATCCTATGGTGCCTTGTGATATAATACTGTTTACCGAAAGTTCCAACCCTTTGTTCTCAACAGAACCCCTGTTTAACCACATAGACGTAAACCCTGTTGAAGTGGGCAGACTGATTTGCTGTAAAAGATCTTTTGTTTTCTTATGATATAGGTCAACCGTAAAGTTTAAACGGTCACGAAAAAACCCTGCATCAAGACCGATATTAACCTGTTTTGTAGATTCCCATGTCAGGTCTTTATTGGCAATTAAAGCAGGATTGGCTCCTACCTGTATCGTACCATTGTTAGCAGAATAATAAGCTGCTCTGTAACGGGTAATGGTTTGGTACGGACTAATTGCCTGGTTACCTGTAACACCAAAACCTAAACGGGGTTTCAATGTAGAAAAGACATGCATATTTTTAATAAACTCTTCGTCACTGGCTCTCCATGCGACTGCTATTGACGGAAAGAACCCCCATTTATTGCCATCTGCGAAACGGCTGGTTCCATCGGCTCTCCCGGTGCCTGTTAATATATACCTGTCCTTATAGCTGTATACAACCCTGGCTAAAGCAGAAAGTATGGATGTCTGTGCATGATCTTCCACAAACGGAAGTACACGGGCACCATTACCTAAGCCATGAATGCGCAATTCTTCTGTGAAGAAATCTTCATTGACTGTCCAGGCATTCTTTACTTTGCTATTATCATAGGTCATCCCCGCCGTTGCGTTAATGCGGCTTTTGCCAGCGGTTTTATTATACAGCAACATGGCTTCCAGGTTATAGGTAAAATTCTTTAAATCAGAATAACCCAATTGACCATTTGCCGCCTTGCCCTGGCCCAGTACTTTTCCAAACCAGCGATGCCTCTCTTTGGCTCTTATATCAGCGCCGCCCAAAACATGGAAAGTAAAAGCTTTAGTAAGTTTATAATCCATGGAAAGCGACTGTATAGCACGAAACTCCCTGCTAATATCATCATAGTCTCTTAACCATGCACGAGGCCCTTCGATATCTTCATTTAGATTTGCCAGGGTTGGGCCTAATGTATCCATTATGGGCTCTTTAGCCAGCATCTGACGAATGATACTGTTACTGGCGCTACCCATTTGCTCGGTAGATTGTGTCATGGAATTAGTGCGATATATAAGACCCGTCCTTGAACTAAATTTCAATTTAGGAGAAATATTTTGCATAACGTTGAACCGAAGATCCACTTGCTTTAAACCAGTGGTAGGGATAACTCCATTATTATTTAAAAAGCCTAAGGCCAGAAAATAATTCCCTTTGTCGTTTTTACCGCTGAAGGAAGCCCTGTTATTCGTTGTAATACCCGTGCGAAAAACATCGTCCTGCCAGTCAATAGGCTCTATAGTCTTTGGATCATAAACAGGAGTTTGCCCTTGCATAGCCCTTGTTTTATTCCTGAATTCTGCAAAGCTGTAGGCATCCAAAACCGAGATCTTTTTAGTGACTTGCGCAAATTCTGTAGTTGAAGTAAAATTTACCAAACCCTTTCCCGATTTA
This sequence comes from Flavisolibacter sp., assembly GCA_028288675.1. Lineage (GTDB taxonomy): Bacteria > Bacteroidota > Bacteroidia > Chitinophagales > Chitinophagaceae > Flavisolibacter. The sequence goes on from JAQBNG010000147.1 coordinate 16,881, forward strand.
CCTTGTTTAGTCGTAATCAAAACCACTCCATTGGCGCCTCTGGAACCGTAGATGGCAGTAGCCGAAGCGTCTTTCAAAATTTCAATACTTTCTATATCCTGCGGATTAATAGCAGTTAGTCCATTTTGTGCTTCCTGGTAAGAATTACCTGGATTGGTTCCAGCTTTTAATGAATTGTCAACATCCTGCGTAGCAGTATTCATAATGATGCCATCCACCACATAAAGAGGCTCACTGCCACCCGTAAATGTGCTGGTACCCCTGATGCGGACATTGACGGCACCACCCGGTGCGGAACTCCCCGAATTTACGGTAACCCCTGCTGCCCTTCCTTGCAAAAGTTTATCAATAGAAGTGATCTGGGCCGCTTCGTTATCATTAATGGTTACCGAAGTAACAGCACCCGTTAAATCCCGTTTTCGCACAGTTCCATAACCTACTACCACCACATCATCAAGAGTAGCTTCTTTAATACTCATGCGAATCTCAATAGTTGTTTTTCCCTTTACTGAAATTTCTTCCGGCATAAAGCCTACGCTGGAAACTATAAGCGAAGGATTTAAGCCAGGTACTGACAAACTAAAATTTCCGTTGGCATCAGTAACCGTTGAAATGCTTCTGCCTTTAACAGAAACAGTTGCACCTGACAATGGAAGATTTTTATCATCGGTTACTTTCCCGGTGATCTTCTGTTGTGCTATAAGGGAAACAGGCAACAGGAAAAGAAGCAAAAGCAAGCAGTAGAAATGTCTCATTTTGTTTGATTAAAGTAATAGCTAAAGTCTTTCAGCTCAAAGGCAATATTACATTGGCACTATAGCTGGATGATTATTGAAGTATTGAATAACAATAAAGGTTTTGAAAATTTTCTTGTGCAGCCCGGATCGAAATGTAACCCGCATAATTGGAGATCTTTTTCATATAACAATCGTTTTGTGGCATAAATATATATTACTAAATCGTTTTAGCAAAAGATTATTTAAATTTTTTTTACAGTGCTCTTTCCGGCTTAATTTTTCAAACCATTAAATTGCCTGTCTGTTTTATGGGAGTTGTTTTATTAATTTAAATGAAAAGAATTGCAATTATAAGCGCCGGCATATTTTCCAAGTATGGATCAGAAGGTTTCGGGTTTGAATCCTGACGCTGTTACTACTATAATTTAAAACCCTTATCAGGCGCACGTTTGATGAGGGTTTTGATTTTTAGGGGACCCTGAGGGAATATTTGAAAAGTTGAAGTAAGGGCTTTATAAATTATGAGGTCATGAATACTTATCGTTCTTCTTACTCAATTAGAATAGTTACATATTTTCGCTTACACCTCATTGGTAATTATTATGGCAAAGTCTATTACCCAATATAATGTGTTTGTTGCTTCAACTAGTGACGTGAAAGAAGAAAGGGATAGTTTAGACAATATAATAAATGAAATTAATTTATCGACCGCAAAAATTTTGGACGTTAAACTTGAACTTGTTAGTTAGGAAACACATGTTTACCCGGGCTTTGGTGAAGATGCCCAGGATGTAATTAATAGTGAGATAAAAGAGGACTATGACATCTTTATCGGAATTCTTTGGAGCAAGTTTGGTACAAAAACAAAAAGATCCGAATCAGGAACTAAAGAAGAATTCTTAATAGCCTATGATAAGTGGAAAAGGTCGCGGGGGAATGATGTAAAAATTATGTTTTATATTAAAAGCGCTGGTATCCCTGTAGAGGATATAAATATTGAACAAAATATTGCCTTAAAAGAATTTAAACAAGAAATATCAGACAAAGAGGGGCTGTACTCCACATTTCACGATGTGGAAGAGTTTCGACAACTTTAAAAATTCACTTGGTTAATGCCCTAAGTGATCTAGTCAAAAGAAAAATATTGAAGCGACCCCTGAAAAGCTACTCACAATACCTGATACATCACTACGGCCAAATGATGAAAATGGGATTAAGAATTAGGTTTATTGGAAACAATGGAAGTCGCATATGATAAACTTAATGATAGTAGCGAAGCGCTTTAAATATTGGGAGGATTTTGAACGAGTTAACACTAAAAACTGATGAGAGGACTAAATCATTAAACAGGTTATCTGGTTCTTCAGAATCGGTAAGAATTAGAGAAAGCAAAAGAGTAATAGATAAGTCGGCGGAAGATATAATGAACTTCGTCAGTAGAACAAGACTTGAAATTGCAATTTATAAAGACTTGTTTGAATCTGGGTTTAACGCACTAGTTAACGCATACTCAATATGGAAAGCTTATTTTAAAGATTCAGAGGAGTTATCAAAAGCTAAGGAATCAGTATTGCAACTAAAGGGCATTACCTTAAACACGATCAACTTAGTTGTAATCTATAGAGGTATTCTGGTTTCATTTCCTAATATGACGACTTCATTTAGTAAAGCTAAAAAACAGGCTTTGAATGTGCTTGATGATTTAATTAGAAAGTTTGAATTCATTGTTCAACTGGTAGATGAGTTTGAAAAAGGGGATAACAACTAAGGGTGCAAGTGCAAATATTTTTAATTCTTATGGCAGTCAATAGCCCTTTTATTTTCTTGTTTTATAAGCCTTATCCATTCAGTAACAGCTATAGAAACTCAAAAGCTTTTTGTTGTGTAGTGCAGAAAGAACGGCAACATTGGTAGCTTATTAAAAAAGAGGCTTTCGCCCCTTTACTTTTATACAATTCCAAAATTGTCACATTCTCCGCAGTACGTAACCCATCCATCTTTAATAGGGAACCTCTTTTTAATAAGTGTTTGGGTTTCTTTATCAAGCTCCGAAGAATGACAGATTTCTTTTAAATCGTTGCAAGCATAACATAACCCGTACTTGTCTGCAATTGCTTTAGGTATTGGTATAGGATTATTCATTTTGTATCAGTATTTAGATGATAATAGAAGTCACATTTTTTGCAGTATAAAAGCAGGTCTTTTTCTTCATGAATGCGAATCATCCTAAAAGTTGTGCAGGCATTATTAAATCCTGTAATAACTGGTTCGACTCTCCTCCGGTAAGCTCCGCTTGTCTCGTACAATTACTAATAAGGGTTTGTTCAGGAGTTTATTCGCAGTTCCACGCATTTTCGTATTAAGGCCCATGCATGGACCTTCGGTACATAGATGATGCTATTGCTTGATTATGGTGTTTCGTGTGATGAAGTTTCGGTACGTAACAACTTACCATAATGTCTTCTTACCTCTACGTCACCTTGGATTAATGTTTATCTCAAAAATTCTACAGTTGAATTTTTCAAGATGGCAAAAGAAGCAGTCATTTTTGCAAGTATGAGCAGTGGTGGTGCTGCATCTGCAGCAATCCCGCTTGAGCCTGGGGTTGGAAACGGCTCTTACTGTTTTTACTGTTTGCGACAGGGCAACAATTACTTGAGCAGTGATTTGTTATTCAGTGAGCATTACTGTTCGCGGTGAGAGCAATAATGACATCCAAACAGTGAAAAAAGTTCAATGGAAAGATACGGCAGCACGCTGATGGGAGCTAAGAAAGTGCATGCTTTTGTGTTCACCTTTTATTGTCTGCCCAAACGGGCACAAACCGCATTGTACTCAGGCCTTTTGTTTTTTGTATTTCTTTCTTGCCTGGAGTATCTCATCAAAATTTTCTTCAGCCCATGAAGCAAAAGATAATATTTGTTTCAGCAGGCTTTCACCTAAGTTCGTTAATTGGTACTCTACCCGGGCAGGTATTTCCAGATATAATGTTCGTGATATAATCCCATCCTCTTCCAGGGACCGCAGGGTTACTGCAAGCATCCGCTGCGATATACCAGACACCGCCGAGCGCAGTTCATTGAACCGTAGCTTTTGGTGCTGCCCTAACAACAATATCGTGTACATGCTCCATTTATCGCTATAAGTTGCCATAATATCTTTTACCGGGCAAACCTGTGTTTTACTGCAGGAGCCGGAAAAAATACTGGCAATGCGAAGCATTTCTTTTTTTGAGACAGCCATATTCAATGTTTTAACATCAATTACTAAAATTCCAAATCCAAAGCTATTTATCTTTGGTTACTTAAAGTAACTAAGTAAAGTTAAATTACCTCAGCAATCAATCAAAATCATGAAATTAATAGAATCACTTAAATGGCGTTATGCTTCAAAAAAAATGAATGGGGGCAAAATTCCACAAGAAAAGATTGAAAACATCTTAACAGCCATCCAATTGGCTCCTTCATCAATGGGCTTGCAGCCTTACACTGTATTAGTAATCACTGCTCCGGAGATTAAACAGCAAATTCAACCAATTGCGTATAGCCAGTCTCAAATAGTGGACAGTTCGCATTTACTTGTGTTTGCAGCATGGGCCGATATTACAACCCGGCAGGTGGACGAATACATACAGCATACTGCCATTACGCGTAACATGCCTGTGGAGGGTTTAGCAGAATTTAAAAATACACTGCTTGGAATTATCACAAAAAATACTACCGAAGAAAACTTTCAGTGGGCAGCGCGTCAGGCATATATAGCCTTTGGCACCGCTATAGCGGCTGCGGCAGAAGAAAGAGTGGATGCAACGCCTATGGAAGGATTTGATGCTTCGGTGCTTGATGATTTGCTTGGGCTGGCCGGGAAAGGATTACGCAGTGTAACCATGCTGCCTTTAGGATATAGAGATACAGAAAATGATTGGCTGGCTAATCTTCCTAAAGTTAGAAGGCAAAAAGAAAAGCTGTTTATCCTGCAATAAATTTCACGTTATTATAAGCTTTTAGAAGAATTCTTTTAATAAAGTAAGGATTGGAACTGACACTACAACGAGTATAATTCGAATAGGAATCATACTTGTTGTGTGGTAAGGATAAAGTTTAAATGCGAACAAAAAACAAAAACATGAAAGTAGAAATATGGTCCGATATCGTTTGTCCCTTCTGCTACATAGGCAAACGCAAATTTGAAAAAGCACTGGATGATTTTGGTGCAAAAGATAAAGTGGAAATTGTATGGCGCAGCTTTCAGTTAGATCCTGATATGCAAGTGGTACCGGGACAATCAGTGCACGAATACCTTGGTAAAAGAAAAGGTGCTACTGCAACAGAAGGCAAGCAAATGAATGATGGTATGGCAGCTATAGCAAAACAAGTTGGGCTGGAATACAACTTTGACAAAGCCATTATCAATAACACTCTGGATGCACATCGTTTGTTGCACCTCGCTAAAAAGCATGGTCTTCAAAATGAAATGAAAGAAAGATTATTTGCCGCTTATTATACGGAAGGAAAAAATATTGGTGATACAGAAACACTCGTATCATTAGCTGTAGAAGTGGGATTAAATGCGGAAGAAACAAAGACCACCTTGCAAAGCGATGCGTTTACAAATGATGTGGAGCTTGACCAATATGAAGCGCAACAGGTTGGTGTGCAGGGTGTGCCTTTCTATGTGTTCAACAAAAAATATGCAGTGTCCGGTGCGCAGCCGCCTGAACTTTTTAAAGAAGTATTAGAGAAAGTATGGGAAGAAGAAAAACCTGAATTGGTAAATTCAGGAGATGCAGGGTTTTGCACAATCGATGGAAATTGTTAAGTCCTATTCGTAACTGAAGTTATAAATCATCATACATTAATTTTTAAATCATCACAATCATCATCGTTTATGAAGGAGTGTACGCTGGGTACATTACTGGTAACCGGGCATTAGCCGCAACAATAAAACAATATGGAAAAGCAAATATTATTATCACCGTATAAAGTAGGAAGTCTCGAGTTGAAAAACCGAATGGTAATGGCGCCAATGACACGCAGCCGTTCTAACAACGAAGGTAATGTAGCCACTAAATTAACAGCCGAGTATTATGCGCAGCGTGCTACCGCCGGGTTACAAATAACCGAAGGAACTTTTATAAGTCCTAAAGCAGTTGGTTTTATAAACGTACCTGCTATTTACACCAACGAACAAGTGGAAGGCTGGAAGCTTGTAACCGAAGCCGTTCACAACGAAGGTGGAAAAATATTTGCCCAGCTATGGCATGTTGGTCGCCTGTCGCATCCCGACCTGCACAATGGCGAGCTACCGCATGCGCCATCAGCTATCAACCCGCATTCACAGGCATACACAGAGAAAGGTTTTGTTGATACCGTTACACCAAAAGAAATGACGATAGAAGATATTCAGCAAACGATACAAGACTTTAAGAACGCCGCTGCAAACGCAGTAAAAGCAGGTTTCGACGGTGTGGAGTTGCACGCAGCAAATGGCTATTTATTACACCAGTTTTTTGTAGGCGCATCCAATCAGCGCACCGACGAATATGGCGGCAGTATTGAAAATCGTGCACGCATTTTATTCGAAACCCTAGATGCGTTAAAAGGAGTGATTGAATACAGCCAAGTGGGTGTTCGCTTCAACCCTTCGTCGCATAATGTGTTCGGCATGCAGATAGATGAAGTGACCATTCCAACGTTTGAGTACATCATTAAACGTCTCAACGATTATGGCCTGGCATACATCCATCTCACTGAACCGTTTACCGATGTTGCCAACGTGCCTTTCGCTGTGACGGAAGTGGCTAAACATTTCAGACCATTATATAATGGCACGCTCATTATCAACAAAGGTTTCAACAAAGAAACCGGTACAAAAATTATTGAAGACGGTCATGCTGACCTCGTTGCGTTTGGTGTGCCTTTCCTTGCCAACCCGGACCTCGTGAAGCGTTTCGAAATTGATGCGCCATTAAATAAGCCGGACCAGAAGACTTTTTATAGTATTGGCACAAAGGGCTACCTCGACTATCCGGCACTAACTGCATAATTGAATTTCAAAAGCAGCAACACATAACTATAAGAATTGTTTTTAAAACATCTCTGCCAATAGGTGGTGGGGTTGTTGTTGCAACCATTTAATTCTTATTAAATAAAAAGTATGAAAGTATTAATCGTATTAACCTCGCACAGTGAATTGGGAAACACAGGTAAAAAGACGGGTTTCTGGATCGAAGAATTTGCAGCGCCTTATTATACTTTAAAAGATGCAGGCGCTACTATTACTTTGGCATCACCAAAAGGCGGGCAACCACCCATTGATCCAAAAAGTGCAGAACCATCCAGCCAGACAGAAGCAACAAAGCGTTTTGATAGAGACGAAGAGCTGCAAAAATTATTAGCCAACACAAAAATCTTATCAGAAGTATCAGCCGAAGATTTTGATGCTGTATTCTATCCCGGCGGTCATGGTCCGTTGTGGGATTTAACAACAGATAAAAACTCTATAAAACTTATTGAAGATTTCTGGAAGGCTAATAAACCAGTAGTAGCTGTATGCCATGCGCCTGCCGTATTGCTTCATGTAAAAGATGAAAACGGCGCACCACTTGTAAAAGGTAAAAACGTAACCGGCTTTACCAACACAGAGGAAGAAGCTGTACAGCTTACCGATGTTGTCCCTTTTCTTTTAGAAGATGAGCTGAAAAACAGCGGCGGTAATTACTCAAAAGGCGAAGACTGGGCTTCCTACGTGGTGAAAGAGGGTCTGCTTATTACTGGTCAAAACCCGGCATCTTCTGAAGAAGCTGCAATAGAGTTATTGGCGTTGTTGAAAAAATAAGTTTTGCTTTTACACTATTCTTTTTTAAAGAAATAATGATAGTAAATAAAACTGCACCCTATGGTTCATCATCGGTTGCCCGACCGATTTTGGTCGGGGAGTTGGCAAAATAATTTTAAGCATAGGCTCGGGTTTTAAAAATGCTGCATAGAATTACGGAACGTACAAGTGAGTGACACAACAGGCGTTAAATAGAAATTTTGTTGCTGGTTACATAGAAAACAAAAACTAAAAACATGAATAAAAGAACATTAGGAAAAGGTGGTCCCCAGGTATCGGAGATAGGTTTGGGGCTAATGGGCATGAGCGCCTTTTATAGCGGCAGAAATACCGACGACGCCGCCAGCATTGCCACTATACACCGGGCACTGGAACTCGGCATCAACTTTTTGGATACAGCGGAGTTGTATGGTCCGTACACCAACGAAGAACTTTTGGGCAGAGCTATCAAAGACAGGCGTGACAGCGCTTTTATTGCTACTAAGTTTGGGATAATGTGGGGAGCACAAGGTGCTATCACAGATGGGCGCCCCGAAACAGTGCGTAAATCGGCGGAAGGCAGTTTGAAGCGCCTCGGCATTGATACGATTGATATTTATTACCAACACCGGGTTGACCCCAAGGTACCGGTAGAAGAAACTTTTGGCGCCCTGGCAGAACTGGTAAAGGAAGGCAAAGTGCGTTACCTCGGTATTTCAGAAGCTACGCCGGACGAGATTGAACGGGCACACAAAACACATCCCATTGCTGCGGTGCAAACCGAATATTCGCTGTGGACGAGAGAGGTGGAAACTAATGGCGTGCTGGACACGGTACGTCGCCTGGGTATTGGCTTTGTACCGTATAGCCCATTGGGTCGTGGCTTTCTTACCGGGGCTATCAAAAGCCCGGATGATTTTGAAGCCGATGATTTCCGTAAATCCAACCCGCGGTTTATGGGGGAGAATTTTCAAAAGAACCTGGACATTGTAAAAAAGGTCGAGCAGCTGGCAAAAGACAAAGGTGTCATGCCATCGCAACTGGCACTGGCATGGGTATTGGCAAAAGGCGAAGACCTTGTTCCCATTCCGGGCACAAAGCAGGTTAGCCGACTGGAAGAAAATGCCAAAGCGGTAGATGTGGTATTAAGCGCAGCAGAAGTTGCAGAGATAGATGCTGTTTTTCCTGTAAATGTTTCGGCAGGCGAACGATATTAATTATGAAGCAGGATGTAAGAACGCATCCTGCTTTTTTATTATTTAAAAATAAAAAGATGGAAAGTCTGAAAGGTAAAATAGCCTTAGTAACAGGTGCCGGTAAAGGCATTGGAAAAGCCATTGCCCTGGCATTGGCTGCCGAAGGAGCTCATGTAGGATTGATAGCCCGTACTGAAAAAGATTTGCTGGCGGTGGCAGAAGAAATTAAGGCAGCAGGTGTGAATGCTGTTTATGCTACGGCGGATGTGAGCAACCGCAGCGAAGTGGAAAGCGCTGTTGAAAAGATAAAAATTGAATTGGGTGCCATTGATATCCTTATTAACAATGCAGGCACCGGCACCTTTGGAAAGTTTTTAGAACTGGAGCCGGAAGTATGGGAGCAGCAGATAAAAATAAACGTGTTTGGTGTTTATTATACCACCCGTGCGGTACTGCCCGCTATGATTGAACGCAAGAGCGGTGATATTGTAAACATTTCATCCACCGCCGGTAAAACAGGGGCAGCTATTACAAGTGCTTACAGCGCTTCAAAGTTTGCCGTGTTTGGATTAACAGAAAGCCTGATGCAGGAAGTACGCAAGCATAACATTCGTGTAACGGCTATGGCACCGAGTACCGTGGTAACTGACCTGGCGTACAGCGCCGATTTAATAAAAGGCGACCCGGAAAGGGTGATGCATCCTGAAGATTTTGCGGAACTTATTATAGCGCAGTTGAAATTAAACCGCAGGATGTTTGTAAAAGAGGCAAGCATTTATTCAACCAATCCATAATGACAGGAATTGTTGTGCGCCTTTCTTACTTGTCAATAAGCGTAGAACTGTTTCAATGATTATTCTGATTAAAAATTGAACTACTAATATGAAACCCTATATTATTTGCCACATGTTGGGCTCTGTTGATGGTCGTATCAAACAAGATATTTGGGGACTAAAAAATTCTTCCAGATACTTTGAAGAAACGGCTGAAAAAATTCCGGCAGGTGCCTGGCTTGTAGGACGTATAACGGCGCAGGAATTCTCAAGTAAAAAACAGTATCCACTGGAAGACGATGTTGATGTTCCAAAAGAAGATTTTGTTGCTGAAAAGGTTTCAGAAACATTCTCTGTTTTCATTGACCCTTCGGGCAAATGTTTTTGGGACAGTAATATGGTTTCTACCGAACAGGTGATTGTAGTGTTGACAGAGAAAGTAAGTGGTGCTTACCTTAATCACCTGCGAAGCAAAAACGTGTCTTACATTTTTGGGGGTAAAGAAGAATTAGACCTGCAAGTAGTGGTGGAAAAACTCTACCGGTTATTCAACATTAAAACACTTCGCATTGATGGTGGCGGGCATGTTAACGGCTCTTTTTTAAAAGCAGGCCTGATTGATGAATTCAGTCTGGTGCTGGCGCCTGTGGCTGATGGAACAATTGGCTCGCCCACTGTGTTTGAAGTGGAAGAAGGATATGGTGCACGGACGGCGACAAGGTTTAAATTAAAATCAGTCGAGACCATCTATGACGATTTTTTGTGGGTTCGTTATATGGTTATAAAAGATAAACAGTGATGTCATTTATCAGGATGTTTTTATGCCATTAGGAGTTAAACATTTAAAATGCAAAAAACAAAAGTTTTAATAGTAGGGGCAGGTGGTCTAATTGCACGTCATGTAATTCAATTTTTGACGACAAATGAAAATGGAAATCTTACTTTATTTTTGAGAGATGCCAGTCAGCTAAAATGATAACCGTTGGATAAAATCTAAATCCAAATTTACGTTATGCTTGACATTGTAATCCAGGCGAGGGAAGCAGCCATTAGCAAGGCAGTTAAAGTAAAACGCATTCTTCCATTCCGCCTTAGGCGAATGGTTGGTCCCTTTATTTTTATGGACCATGCCGGACCCATTACTGATCTACCTTCTGAACCTTCTTCGTTAGATGTTTTACCCCATCCACACATTGGTCTTTCTACCGTTAGCTATCTTTTTGATGGAGAGGTAACACACCGGGACAGTTTAGGGGTAGAACAAATAATTCGCCCAGGCGAAGTAAACTGGATGACCGCGGGCAGTGGTATTTCGCACTCGGAAAGATTTGAAGACCCAACATCTCTTACAGGGGGGTTGGAGATGATACAGACTTGGGTAGCACTACCAGAAAAAGACGAAGAGGCAGCACCTTCTTTTACCAACTACATACCGGAAGAGCTACCAATATTTACAGACAAAGGAATTTGGATGCGGCTAATAGCGGGCAATGCATTTGGATTAAGAAATGAAGTCAGAACTAATTCTCCACTTTTTTACTTACACGTTGTGTTAGAGAAGGGAGCAACCTTCGGATTGCCAAAAGAACATTCAGAACGTGGATTTTATATTGCGAAGGGAAGTGTAGAGCTATCAGGAATTACATACAACCCGGGACAAATGTTAGTGTTCACCAAGTGTGTTGACCCACTTATCGTTGCCAAAGAGAATACTACCCTAATGCTGCTAGGCGGTGAGCCTTTAGGTGAACGCTTTATCTGGTGGAATTTTGTTTCGTCCCGTAAAGAACGTATTGAACAAGCAAAAGAAGATTGGAAAGGAGGAAGAATTATACTTCCTCCAAACGACAATCAGGAATTTATACCACTGCCTGATGATAAGTCAAAGCCAGCCGGAAGTTCACCAAGACCAGAGCCACTTTCATGAGCACATGATGCACAAATATTTGACAATTGAAATGGTGCCGACAGGGTGATTGTTTAACTAGGATAAGATAATCTAATATCACCATGCTCCGACTTTAGTACTCTGGTTGTTTTCTGTAATATCGTTTAATTCCGGGTTCTGTAGCTCTACTGTGCGAATTGGCTCCACCTAAAGTTGCACATACGATTTATCGCAGGTTCATAAATAAGTTAGCAATATACATAGCCGGAGTTAAAGCAAGAAGTCGAACCACAAATACAAATAAACTATTACGTATTAATCACTGATAAGCTTCTAAAACATTGTGTAAGCGTTATCAAATCTTGTAATATCTGGTTCGACTCTCGTCCGGTAAGCTCCACCTAATTCGTAGATTTACTAAGTGTTATTCTTGATTTACTTAGGAAAAACACGTATGGCACTCCCAAAATAGTTACTCATGGCGCAAACGTTTCTACCAGAGCAGAGAAATCAAGGACGGAACGAATCGCTTTGTTGCGGCAGCTAAGCTGTACAAACTCTTTGATTGATGCGAAACCTTTTTCAATAACAAGCGTTTGCGACAAAGAGTTAATGTAAAATGCTGTATTGTGCGGCTTAAAGTCATACGGTGGCCTTTTAGATTCTGATCATTCTTGCTATATTCGGCCGTTCATATACACCAAGAACAACTGCATGAGAAAAACACCGTCAACCCTATTGATCTTACTGTTTGCTATCGGAAATTTTACCGCCCGGACACAAAATTGTGTGCTTCCACTCAATGGTGGCACACTTTCACCAATCAGTACGCTCGTTTGCCCGACCGAAGTCTTCACCGTTTACGTTAATGGTGCCTCTACAGGCGCCGGATTAAATTACCAATGGCAGGTTTCAGCCAACAACTCAACCTGGACTGATCGTATTGGCTACACGACGGCAAACCTCACCATTATGCAAACGAGCGATACATGGTATCGCCGAAAAACAGAGTGCAACGGCACGGGAACAGTCTACTCCAACAGTGTGCTAATTCAAATGAAGCCTTTTGCCAACTGCTATTGCACACCGTCTTCTTCTTTTTGTACATCAGGCTACAATATCACAGCGGTCAGCTTTGGCAGCATCAACAACACAAGCGGTTGCAGCACGAACGGCTATACCAATTATTCCTCCACCGTAGCGCCTGCGGATATCACGCAAGGAACGTATCAGCCTATTAGTATTACTACCGGAAGCACGGTTTCGCGATACCTGCATTGCTATGTTGACTTCAACCAAAACGGCGCTTTTGAAAGTAAAGAATATATGCTTCTATCTTCACCTCTGGCAGGGGTGTACAGCGGGTTTATCAAAGTGCCCTTTGGTGCAAAGCTTGGAGCAACCCGTATGAGAATCGTTCATTCAGGCAATACAATAAATAACAGTTGCTATTCCGATTTTAGTTCAGAAACCGAAGATTACGCTGTCCGTATTTTGCCGAAAACTACCAGTGCAACGGGTTTCGCCATTTATGTAAAAACAGCGTCGCCCGGTTCTAATGGCACTGGTTCAAGTTGGACGAATGCGATGACAAGCGTTCGTGCGGCAGTAACCAGCGCTACTCCCGGCGACACGATTAAAGTAGCAAAGGGAACTTATTATGCAGGTGCCAGCCAAACAAATGGTATTGTGCTTAGTGATTCGATTTTGGTTTTAGGCGGTTATCCTGATTCCGGTTCGCCTATTGATGCCGACCGCAACCCAGGAATGAACTTTACCGTTTTAAGCGGTCTCCAAAACGCAGGCAGCACGGTAGCCGATTACCATGTTTTGTATGCCAGCGGTGTATTAAATACCTGTACCGTGGACGGTTTTGTGGTCCAAAATGGCGGCATAAGCAACGGCAATACGGCGGGCCAAAATCGCGGCGGTGGTATCAGCATTGAAAACGGTGCAAACATCACGGTAAGAAACTGCGTGTTCCGCAACAACTACATTTACATACAAGGGTCGGCAATTTGTGTCAACAATGCGAAACCCGCTTTTATCAATTGTATAGTTACCGGCAATAATAGTAGTTACAGCAATATAGCGGTTCAAAATAATGCAAATGTTACGTTCACCAACTTACTTGCTGCCCGCAACGGCGGGGTAGCGTTGATGGTGATTGACTCAAGCCAGTCAACCATGAAAAACAGCACACTCTCTGGCAATACCTCCACGCGAAGCCTGCTGGAAGCTTTTCGCCAAAGCACGGTGAGTATTACCAACAGTATTTCGTACCACAACGCGGTGTACGACGCTTCGTGGCAAACCACAAGCTTTGATAGCGCTGACATTAAGCTTTTCTTTTCTTCGCTCTCGGTGGCGCAGTCAATCCTGCAAGTAAACAACACCGGCAGCAACCTATTAATGGGTGTTATACCACGTTTTAGAGACACAACGAGTGTGGCAGGCGCGGACGGCTTTTTCTTTACCGATGACGACGGCTTTACACTGCAAAACCCTTGTTCACCCGCTATTAACGCCGGCTCCAACAATGCTGCTGCAGGAGTTGGCATAGACATCACTGGACGAAGCCGTGTGTTCGGTGCAGCCGTTGATTTAGGCGCCTATGAACTGCAACAGGCGGTATCACCCATCCCGAAAGTGATTTATGTGAACACAGTTGCCACGGGCGCCAACAATGGCGGCAGTTGGGCCGATGCTTATACGGATTTGCACACCGCCCTGCAAGCTTGCAGTGATACCATTAAAGTGGCTGCGGGTACATATTATCCGCTAAAGAATGGCTTGAAACAGCCCTATTGGCTCGAGAACAAACGCATCATTTGGGGTGCTTATCCGGCCAGCGGTAATCCAACGGATGCAGCCCGCAATTTTTCCTTGTACCCGACCATCATCAGCGGACAAAAAAGCCTTGGCATCAACGGAAATGATATAATACGCGGGCAAAATTTAGACAGCACCGCAATGCTGGATGGCTTTACTATTACAAGTGTCGGCAACAGCGCTACAGGTCGGGACTGGGGTGCCTTGCTTTATACCTACTGCAATAACCCGATCATCAGCAATTGCCGCTTCACTGCCAATGCAAGGCGTTTGTTAGTAGGCCGTTACAACAAAAACCTCTTACTCTCCAACTGTGTTTTTGATGCCAACCTTCACCGGACGGACTTAGACCAAGACCTCATTGTGTTGGAAGATTGCCCGGGCACGACGTTAAAAAATTGCCGGTTTGAAAACAACAATCTTCTGATGGGAAATTATAGCAGCACATACGAGTTTGGACAAATTATTTATTTAACCCGGTCTTATGCCCGCCTTGATAGCTGTGTGTTTTTGCGCAACAACGCTACGGTGATTTCGAATAATAGGAGCAATCCGCTGATAACCCGATCGCAGTTTTTATCCAACGGGGCCGACAAACGCACGACTGATATACTGAACATGCAATCAAACCCTGTCATTCAACAGTGCATTTTTCGTGACAGCGCCTGGTCGCTTTTCTCCGGCCGGATGACGGACAATTTTTTAAGCGCACCCCGCTATACCGATTGCCAGTTTTACGATGGCAGAAGCAGCGAGGGCAGCGTAGCATATAGCGATAGTTCCATTCCCGTATTTACCAATTGCGTATTCAGCAACTGCCAGCTACCGTTTTACAACCGGTATGGCAGCAATATCCAATTGCAAAATTGCATAGCTACCGGCAGCAGTTATACCAATACCCGGGCAGCTTCATTTATGCAAAACGAGAGAAGCAATCCGGTTTTGAACAATTGCGTAGTGGTAAACAGTAAATCGTGGACGTACGGTGTAATCTCAGGCGATGCGCAATCGGTTCCGGAGATCAACAACTCTGTCTTTTGGCGAAATTTTTCAACGTCGGGTTATGATTCAACTGGGCTTGCAAGCCGCATGGATGTTACAAACGCAACCGGTACGCAAAGCTCCCTTAAGGTTCGCAACTCGATGTTTGAGTATTTCAAACCTACTGCGGCTAGTAATACAACCGGGAAAGACCCCCGTTTAAAGAACTTCACCAACCCACGAGGAGATGACGGTGTCTGGTTTACCGCCGACGATGGCCTGCAGCTTTGTGATTGTAGCCCGGCTATTAACAGCGGCGACAACGCTTATGCTACCACACCGATCGACATTAGCGGAAAGCCGCGCCTTGTCAACGGTCAGCTTGACCGCGGTGCCTACGAACTGCAGACTGTTCCTGCAACCTCGTGGCCAACGGTTTACGTGCAAGCCACAGCAGGCAACAGTGGTGATGGAAGCAGTTGGGCGAATGCTTATAACAACTTGCACAAAGCGTTATTTAATGCTTGTGCGGATACTATTAAAATCGCCGGTGGTGTGTATCGTCCGGCAGCACAATACCGCGACAGTGCGTTTACGATTGACAGAAACCTAGTTATCCTTGGCAGCTTTGCGGCTCCGTCTGCCGTGCGTGATGTAGAAGCAACGCCAACTATCGTATCTGGCGATATTGGCATTGCGAACGATACCTCTGACAACAGCTATGGCTTACTGAAAGCAAGTTACGTTGACTCGCTTATGATGGATGGCCTTGTATTCAAAGATGCCAACAGTACCGGCCGTACTAGTGGCAAAAATGTTTTTGCCTTATACGCCGATTACATTCCAATTCTAACCCTTGCCAACTGCCGCTTTGTGAACAATTTTAGTGATACATGGGGAAGTGCATTTTACCTACGGTATGTAAGAAACCTTGACATGCGAAAGACTGTGTTTACCGGAAACAAGGCTCTTGCCGGCGCCGGCGCATATTTTACATCAAGCGGGCCATTGCGCAAGCTAACCGACTGCGTGTTTGAAAAGAATGTTGCGTCTCATCAGGGGGGTGGGCTATGGTGGAGCGGATCCGGGGGCGTACTTACCAATTGCGTGTTCACGCAGAACCAAGCAACGCAAGGTGCCGGCATGTTTGTTGAAAACAGTCCTGCTATTACGGTGACCAATTGCACATTTGCCAACAACCGTCTAATTAACTTCGGCTCGGTAGGTGGCGGCATTTATTCAAGCGGGTATGAGTGGCAGGGGGGTGGTTCGGGCCCTGACATTGGTAACTGCATTTTCACCGGCAACGGTTCAGACCCGCAACAGCAAAATTCATATGGCGATTTATACTATCCTAAAAACGGTTATTTGCCGGGCAACGGTTGGATAGAGTGGAACATAAATAACAGCGCTATTAGTACAGCCCCTGCTTCTTATCCGGGGAATCCTACTAATATTGGCGCATACTATGTTACCTATCGTGACCGATCTAACCCAATAGGCCCAGACGGCAGATGGTTTACCGCTGATGATGGTTTGCAGCTACCCATGTGTTCAGATGTAATTAACAAGGGTAATAATGCCATCGTTACTGTGGCGAAAGATGTTGTGGGTAACAATCGCATCATAGGTCCTAAAGTGGATATGGGCGCCTACGAATTAAACGGGGCTGCCCAATGGACGCAATTGTTGACGAAGGCGAGCGACTCTCTCAAAGCTGACAAAGAGATTATTGATTCAGCTGGATGGACACATTACTATAATGCCTGCACGTATTTGCTCTCGTTAAAAAAGAACGGAAAAAACATCGGCACTGTTGGGGACGGCAGCTTTGAAGTGAAAATAGTTACGGCCGGCAATTACAGCAGCGGCATAGGTACCAATCTTACAGCTGCTTCCTATAATACCAGCGGCCTTCCATGGTATGTGATGAACCGATACTGGAATGTTAAGTCATCAGCTGTTATTAGCGACAGCATCCTGGTACGATTTCCTTACACCAACGCCGATTATGGGGATGTGAAAGGTTCTAATCCCATAGTCACGCAACACGGGCAGCTCCAGTTTTTTAAAGTAAAGGGCACGAACAATTCCTTTGATTTAAACATAGCACCTGCAAATTTTACAAAGTACACGAACGCCACTTCTCCATCACTTATAACTTGGATGTATTCACAACTCGACAGCCTTCACTTGTGCGAGTATTATGTAAACAGTTTTAGCGGCGGCGGCGGCGGCGCTCAATATGCACTCGGATTCCCTGACCTAACGTTAACTAATAAGATGGTAACACCGGCAGCTGTTGCTGCGGGTGGAACTGTTACAGCCAGCTTTGTTGAAGCCAACCAAAGCGCAACAGCTATAGCCGGAGCACATCGCGTGCAATTCTATCTTTCGGCTGACACCATTTTAACTCCCGGCGCCAATGGCGACGCATTGTTGGGCGAACAGCTTGTGCCAAGCGTAAACAATGCATCTGGCACGGGAATGCTCACTAAACAACTATTAGTGCCCTGCAACACCACTAACGGAAATTATACTTTGTTTTTTGTAGCGGACGCTGGAAACAACGTAGCAGAGTCGAACGAAACAAACAACCTTGCTTCAACAACGCTTGTGGTAAACGGTTCAACTCCATCGCCTGCCGTGCCAGTTATTACCGCTTCTCCTGCAACAGCCTGCACCGGCACACCCGTTACTCTTACTATTAGCAACCCTGCATGCAGCACCTGTACATATAGATGGAACACGGGCGCCGTGGGCACGAGCATTCAGGTAACGACGTCGGGAATGTATGTAGTTACGGCGAGTAATGCTTGTGCGGCAGTGGTTGGAAATCTTTCTGTAACCTTTAACCCACCGCCTACATTCACGGCAACGGCATCTTCCAATTCTGTTTGCGCAGGAAGCAGTGTTACGCTCAACGCTTCCTCTGGTGCAACAAATTTTACATGGTCCGGGCCAGGGCTCAACGCAACTACGGGAACCTCGGTCACAGCCACGCCACCAACGGCCGGCTTGCAGACATACACCGTTACCGGAATGGGCAACGGTTGCACGGCAACGAAAACAATAATACTTACTGTAAACGCCCTGCCGTCTATTTCCATCACGCCGCCCGATACGTTAATCTGCGCCGGTACTGCGGTGACACTAACGGCAAGCGGTGCCGCAACTTATAGCTGGTCGCCGGCAGCAACACTTAACACCGCCAGCGGTGCTAGTGTGGTAGCTGTACCGGCATCTAATACCACTTACACCGCAGCCGGTATGTTAAATGGGTGCAGCAACACGGCAACAAGAAGTATATCGCTTACGAACTCTGTTACACCTTCAGTAACTATTACGATGGGTGGATGTTCCGGCAACAGCTTGCTCTTTACTGCGAGTGCCGTAAACGGCGGTCTCAATCCGCAATATCAGTGGTACGTGAATAATGTGCTACAGGGAGTTAGCAGTAATAGCCTTACCCTGAACAATGCCTCTAACGGAACAATCGTTTATGCAAAAATGATTTCTTCGCTCGCCTGCGCTGCACCGCAAACGGTAAACGCTGCACCCGTTACGGTAAGTTGCATTACAACCGCCGTAGGCAATGTGGATGATTTGGAAGAGTTTATCGTTTCGCCCAATCCAGGGAACGGACTATTTTTTGTAGCGCTCAAGCTAACGCGGTTAAAGAAAATTTCATTGCAGGTTATGAATGCTGCTGGTGTGGTTGTATATAGTATGCAGCCACAGAATAGCATTGGGACAACTACCAAAAAAATTGATTTGCGTGGTAAATCCGCCGGGCTTTATTATTTAAAAGTGGCTATTGGCAACGACACAGTCACAGAGAAAATAATCTTGGTTCAATAGGATTGTAATTACTTGGTGAAAGGGAGTTTTTACATGCTCACGCTGTCAAATTATATTTAAATGATGGATTGAGTTGACATATGTATCGGTTAAACAGACAAATACAATGTTCAACTTTCAAATTTTTTAGAAGTATTTCCGGGTTTATAGTTTTTAATTGTACCATCCAAAGCTGCTGTTATGAAGAAACTCGAACAACGAATGGTTCTGAGTATATTTCTGATCGCTTTCGCTAATTTCTGTTTTGCCCAAACCTCGGAAGCCTTAAATCCTCCATTGAATTTGTTTAATGGTGCAGTCTATGCCACAACTTTAGATGCATCGAACAATGTTTATGCAGCTGGTGACTTTAAAAATAGCTGCCAGGATGATCGACAAGCGAATTGAGTACGCACAGCCTTCCCAATGAGTGGCCAACAAACATGCGATACGGTTGCGTGTTGTAATGGCTCTCCATATAGGGCATCAGTTCTTTCTGAATAAAGGAGGTGAATTTTTCTCCTCCGCCTGAGTTCTCAAAATAAGGATCAACGGTTCCATCTCTTCCAAGTATTGAATGGGTAGGAGTAAGGTCGCACTCCCTGTCCTTACTCATAATTCCTACCACAATCATTTCGGGCATTTTACCCTGGACACTTAAGTAAGCTACCATTCCCGTCAGGTAATGAAAGAAATCCTTGCCAGGAGGTACATCACAGGATAGTGTGTCGTACGATCAGAGCTGGATTGAGGCACATAAACCACACCTCTCTATCTTCATTTAGAATAGCGGAGCGAATCGATTTTCTTGTTCCGATAGTAAACTGGTCATCATCTTTGTTGGAGGGCTGAGCAAGGCAAAATGCAGGAAGGAGCAGAAGAATATAAAAAGTAATTTTCATGTAGTTTTTGTTTTAATAGAAGAGAGTCAGTATGGTGCAACAAGCTTAGCAAATTGCGAGTGTCCTTTATCCGTCTTTTTCTAACTTGGTCAGGGCCTTAAATAATTTATGTTCAAAAATTTAAGCGAAACTAAAACACTCCAAACTTGCAGTAACAATGTATTGGCAAAAGAGGGATCTATGCATCAACAGCGCTTAGTGTGAGTAGTAGTTTACATGCTGTCCTCCAACAGCAGTTGCATCTTTTTAAAAAACTCTCTAATTCTCCTTTGTTCTTAAGTACCGGCCCATGACCGAAGCATAATACTGCTGGCTTTAATGACGCTAATTTTTTAATTGATTTTCTATTTTCCTCCTTATTTGACGTAAACAAAGAAGGGGCTCGTGCAATCCCGGGATAGAGGTTAAAAGGTTCATATTATTAGTACATCCCCAACAATTAAGACACCATCGTGTTCTCTAAAAAACGATAGGTGTCCAGCTGAGTGACCGGATGTTTCCACCACTTTAAAGCCATCCACTTCATCACCTTCTTTGATGGTTTTTGCAACGGGAAACTACCTCCTGCCCAGAAGCGCTTTTGGAAAGCAGTAACAACATGTTTTTCGAAAGAATAGCCGCTTGTTGCATCTCCGTTTTCAGCATTTTCTTTTTCTTTCTCATTACACCAAAGCGGAATATTCAATGCTTCACAAATGCGTTTACTACTACCCTGGTGATCATCAAGTGCGTGTTAATGCATGAACTGAGACTTGTTTAGAGAGTAGCGAATTGTATATAATATTATAAGACCCCTGATGCCTGCATCAATTTAAACATCGTCAATCACGTAACAGTTAATACAGCTCCTGGGCATCAAAGGAAGGTGCAATACATCTTTGGCTATCTTGATCATTTTTTAGGGTTTATAATTCTTACGCATTGTGTTGCCTCACGCTCATTTTAGCACTGCGTGTTGATATTTGTTACACATATAGAACAATCAAATCCAAATATATCCACTACATAAATTACAGCTACTCTTAATAGTACAAGAGGTAATTACCTCTTACTAACTGGTGGTGGAAGTCGGAGGGCCTATAATGGCGTTTTTCTTATTATCGTTAATTTTATTACTTAAAAATACCTGAGTACTGTTAGTACAAAACAACTTGTCTCAGGTGATGCTCCACATGCTCAACATAGTTTTAAGTCTTTCAATTGCGTTTGTTGCCATAATTGATCCGCAGTTGTCTAACCATATCTTTTATCTGGTAAGCGATAAACAACCTTGCCCGAATCGTTAAGAAAATTACTTCTAACGTCTCCAAGAGAATCGACTATAAGTTGAATCCTTGTTTTGCTGTTGCGTCTGCTAAATTTATTAATACTGATTTATTTGCGTCTTTACCAATGAAAACACGATGCGCAAAAGCAGGTTACCATTTTCAGGTTCGAGTAGTTTCTTGAATTTAGCATCTCTATAAGGGCACTGTGGTAATTTTTCGGCTTCTTTATACGTATGTCAAATTCGGGATAAGGCGGACTGTTATGCTTATCTGGTTTCGCGTTGATAAAAATTTCAGTTCTTATTTCTATTACTATTGTATTCAGGTTGTGAAAAAGTATTACCCGTCAGTCAGGAGGTCTTGAATTCCTTTTTGGATAACCGGTTATTGCACTTTCACCTTTTTCTTTTCAGTTGTATGTGCACTAAAATAACCTAAAGCTCCGCCAGTGATTGTATTTTCAGGATTAGCAGGTGTGGTAGCATTATTTTGAGAACCTTGAAGTGCGGTGAAATATCTAAAAACATTTTTATCGATACATCTCATTTCCACTTCAATAATATCGTTTACATTAACAGTGCTATCACTTTGTATCAAAGGAATTGTGCTTATGCTATTGTTTACAATTCTATCATCCCAAACCCAAAATTGAGGGTACTGTTTACCATTGATTGTTTCAACAAACATGTAATGATGACCGAAACCTGCAGGATCTGTATATTGAGGTTTTACTACCCAGATAGATTCGTTTCCCCAGAATAACTTCTCAAGGAGTAAGCTGTCCAATTTTACCTGTAACGGCATTGTAGATGCTGAAGTGTATTCTTTTCCTTCCACCTTGACCGATAAATTATAAATATGTCCGGGAATGCCAATAAGAGAACTATTGGAATAGGTACCAGGCCTTGTCTCAGTCAGTATGTAGTTAGCCCCGTTATCACTTATGTTTACCACAGCACCTGATACTCGTGGATAAGTATTACTACTACTAAAAGCTACACTTTTACTAACTGTAACCTCTGTATAAGCGGCATTGGTTACAATAGCTTCGATTACAATTTGTGGGGAAGCATTTTGTAGATCAACGTTGATTTCTTTTTTGCAACCTATAAAGGCTGCAAATAGTAGGATAGATATACTAATATGTTTCATTCTGATTAAATTAATAAGTGGGAGTGATGAATTAAGAGATAACTGTACAAGAGTGCGACCTAAGGATGCTTAATAGCAGCATTATTGTCTGGCTCAAAAAAATTCTAATTAATATTCTCTTCGTTTAGTACAGTTTTAATTTGTTTTAAAATTTAAAATTCCATGTGACACTTGGCACAAATTTGAACAAGGAAATTTGTTCGGCGATTGTTTTTGAAGGGTCTGAAGGGGCATCCTTAAATTGAATAATATAAGCATTTTCACGACCGTAAACATTGTACAATCCAA
>JAQBNG010000152.1 GCA_028288675.1 Flavisolibacter sp.
GAAACCATCGCTAAATTCAATCTCCTTCCCCCCTATTATAATGGATCGGTAAGTACTTTTCCCTTTTTCCCGTAAGTTGTTAGGTAAGGTGGCTTCATTGATGCTTAAAAACCACCGTACCCTGGCCCGCTCAAGCTGTAGAAAGCCTGCGGCACGGTCATGGGTATGCAGGTGGACTATGTTATGAGTTACTTTACCAAAAATCCAAATCAACATATCAAAAAAATGAATACCAATATTGGTTGCTACACCGCCCGATTTTGACAGGTCGCCTTTCCAGCTTGTATAATACCAACTACCCCGGGACGTAATATAAGCTAAGTCCACATCGAATATTTTTGTGGGATCGGAGACTGCAACTTTTTCTTTTAAAGCAATTAGATGCGGATGAAAGCGAAGCTGTAAAATGTTGAATATTTTTTTCCCGGTTTCTTTTTCCAGGTCGGCTAAAGCATTAATGTTCCAGGGATTTAGCACTACCGGCTTTTCGCAAATAACAGTAGCGCCATGACGCAAGCCAAACCGTATATGCGAGTCGTGTAAATAATTAGGGGAACAAATAGAAAGGTAATCTATCAGTTTTCCACTACGGCTTCCCTTTTCCAGATGACGGTCGAAGCGTTCAAACTCTGTAAAAAAACTGGCCTTGGGAAAGTAGCTATCCAAAACTCCAACCGAATCGAACTTGTCTAAAGCAGCAACTAAATTATTACCGGTTTCTTTAATTGCCTTTAAATGCCTTGGAGCAATAAAACCTGCAACCCCTATTAATGCAAAATCGCTCATACAGGGTATTGAATTTTTTGTACTGAATTCTGATGCAGTCTATAACGTTCTCCAGTTTCACTACAGGCGGCTATTCCATCTTCATTAAAATGTAGCCGGTGTCCGTACTCACTCATCCAGCCTATTTGTTTAGAAGGATTACCCACCACCAATGCGTAAGGAGCAACAGGTTTCGTAATAACAGCACCTGCACCTATAAAAGCAAATTCACCTATTTCGTTGCCGCAAACTATTGTTGCATTTGCGCCAATCGTTGCGCCCCTTCTTACATAAGTCGGCATGTATTCGTGCTTACGGCTTACGGCACTTCTTGGGTTAATTACGTTAGTGAATACCATTGATGGCCCAAGGAACACATCATCTTCACAAATCACCCCTTCATATATAGAAACATTGTTTTGCACCCTTACGTTTTTACCTAAAATGACTTTTGTAGAAACAACTACATTCTGCCCAAGATTACAACCTTCTCCTATTTTACAACCTGGCATAATATGACAGAAGTGCCAGATTTTTACGCCTTCGCCAATTTCGCAACCTTCATCAACAATGGCAGAAGGATGAACAAAGTAGTTAAGCTCGGTCATCGCTTTGTTGTTAGTACCTGCTGCAGATACTTTCCATAACCACTCTTTAATAAGTTAGTGGCTTGCAGTGCCAATTCATTTTCATTTATAAAGCTCATGCGGTAAGCTACTTCTTCAATACACCCAATCTTTGTGCCCTGGCGTTTTTCAATTACCCGTACAAACTCAGAGGCATCGTGCAGCGAATCGAAAGTACCGGTATCAAGCCAGGCAGTGCCACGATCAAGCACGGCTACATGTAGTTGGCCTATTTTCAGATACTCTTTATTTACATCCGTTATCTCATATTCGCCTCTTGCCGACGGGGCCAGGTTTTTAGCTATTTCCACCACTGTATTATCGTAAAAATAAAGTCCTGGAACTGCAAAGTTGGACTTGGGCTGTGTTGGCTTTTCTTCTATAGATATAACTTTCTGCTGGCTATCAAATTCTACCACACCATAGCGCTCCGGATCAGAAACTTCATACGCGAATACGTACCCACCTTTTACATTGCTTAATGACTGCAGTTGCCTGCCCAAACCGGTACCATAAAATATATTATCGCCTAATACAAGGGCAACTTTATCAGTACCGATAAAGTCTGCGCCTATAACAAATGCCTGCGCTAAACCGTTTGGCACTTCCTGTATAGCGTATTCAAACCGGCAACCTACCTGGCTGCCATCACCTAACAAGCGTTGAAAAGAATGATTGTCTTCTGGCGTAGTAATGATTAAAATTTCTCTGATGCCTGCCATCATTAAAACGGATAAGGGATAATAGATCATCGGCTTATCGTAGATGGGCATTAATTGCTTGGAGATGGCTTTAGTTATAGGGTACAAGCGTGTGCCGGAGCCGCCTGCCAAAATGATTCCTTTCATTTTATTGGATTATGCTGCAAGTGTAGTTATTGTTTTTTAGAATTTATAGCCTCGCTGATATATTTCCCCCGCAACACACAATCATCTGTCCAGTAATATTTCCATTGCCCAAAACGACCGGCTAAAACCAGGTCACCTACTGTATCATTCGCTGTAAACTTCTTCTCCCAATCCGTCATTGGAAATGAATCATCACTTTCTCTTTTTAAGCCGTAAATGGTAAGCCAATCCAGAATTGTATTTATTGAAGCTTGAAACGGATGATCAAAAATCACATTGGCGAAAGGTATCCATTGCGTATGCACAGCTGCAATGGCTTCAGAATCTTTTATCAAACCCATTTTCACCAGCTCGCCGGACACTTTTACTTTTATGTATTCAATAGATTTATCTAATGGTTTATATTTCGAAAAATAAACTTCTACCTGTATACCGCATTTACCTGTTGGCGCATTATTAGGAGATAGCAAGTCTGTAAAATTGATGCGGGTGCTATAAAAATCTTCATCGTATACATATATCCATTGCTCTGTGCGGGTTGGAGGATGTGCTACCTCAAAATTCAGGATAAGTAGTTCAGAGCAACTTAATGTTGCCGCCGCCTCCTGCACTTCTTCAGGCGCTTTGCAGTAGCCGATAAACTTCGGTAAGGGCAAAGTAGAGATCAATGTTTGATAGACATGTGTACTACCATCAGTAAAATGAATCTCTTTCCTTTCTAAATCAATCTTAGCTACCTCTTTATTGCATTCAACCTTCATGCCCTTTTCCATGCCTGATGCATATTGATGATAACCGCCATTGGCCGGATAACGGATAGAACTAATGTAATGTGTGGATTCTTCCTGGGGACCTTCGTATCCATTCTTCACAACATCTATATCCGGGTAAAAGATGCGGCCGCCCACCCAATCGGTTGTAAGCTCTTTTGAAGGTACCGTCCAATATTTTTTGGTATAAGTTTCCGGAAAATTTTTAGTGAATGTGCTACCAAAAGCGGCTAGCAGCCACTCTTCATAATCCGCTGCTTCAACTGCGTCTTCATCATTTTTTCGGGTGGCTAAAAAGTCATTCAGGCATTCTGTTCGCAAGGGTTCAGGCACGGCCCATAAATTGCTTTGTGCAGGGTGTGGTATCCATGCGCCTTTGTAGTAATTAGTAGGATGAACGGGAAATTCCAGGAAATCATTTTCCACGCTTTCAGCAAATAAGTCTTTTACGTATTGATGCTTGGTAAAAGATACATGCGGTCCCTCATCCCAGGTAAAGCCATTTATCTTTTGCGAATGTATATGACCACCTGTATGAGGCTTCGCTTCAAATACAATGCAGTTTTCATGGCTTAAATGATAGGATGTGCTGATGCCTGAAAGACCAGCCCCTAATATGGTATAAAGCGGCTCAGGCATGTTGCTGAATGCTGGCTATATATTGATGTAAACTTTCTTTCCAATGCGGCATATTATTTAAACCCATTTGTTCAAGATTGAAATTAACAGCCGCTTCGTTAGGCGATACTTTAGCCAATCTTTCAAAAGGTTTATCAGTAGGCTTCACTATGCAGTTCAAGCCGTAGGCTGCTACAATTTCTTTCACATATTCGTATCGGGTACAAGAGCCGCCAGCTACTACGTTAAAAGTGCCACTGATATTATTTGCTATCAACAGTTTTATTTGTTTTGCTACATCAGCAGTGTTGGTAGGGTTGCCTGTTTGAAACGGATCAGAGTAAATTTCATCTTTAGACAAAGCATCTTTAAAACGATTATAAACAAAATTCTTTTTGTGTTCGGTGGAGCCGCCAAACAACCAGCCGGTGCGAAGAATTAAAAAGTCAGTGCAAAGGTCACTAACCACTTTTTCTCCCAAATATTTTGAGTGGTGATAAACCGTTAGAGGCACAACTTCATTATACTCTGCGTAGGGCTCATGTTGATATGAACCGTAACAACCCGTGCTGGAGATATAAATGAATTTGCTTTGAAATTC
Source organism: Flavisolibacter sp. (assembly GCA_028288675.1). GTDB lineage: Bacteria > Bacteroidota > Bacteroidia > Chitinophagales > Chitinophagaceae > Flavisolibacter. The sequence continues at coordinate 4,229 of JAQBNG010000152.1, forward strand.
TTTAGCTGCGTTTACCAGATTAAGCGTACCGTTATAATTAGCCCGGTAGCATTCCTGCGGCTGCCGCTCTGCTTCTTCTACATTGGTATAAGCAGCGGCATGCAAGATGATCTGAGGCTTTATTTTCTGCAGATATTCTTTCGCTTCGCCAAATGATTGGATGTTTAATTCAGCCCGTGATGCTGCGATAATTTCAAAATCACTTTTCAATGCCTCCTGCACGGCAGACCCTAGCATGCCGGCAGCACCTGTAATTAATAAACGCATAGGGTTAACGATGTTTTAGTGGCCATGAATAAGGGATGTGATTGTTCAACGGGTCGGCCCGGTGAATCTCGGTTGGGTCATGGGGTATATCCGTTAGATTAGCCACTATGGCTTCTTTTGTGCCTACGCCCATGAAGCCGTTCCATACGCCTGGTGGTACAGTAATCATGCTTGGATTGTTTTCACCGGGATATAGTTCCATCAGTTCACCTTTTGTTGCTGAACCCTCTCGCTCATCGTACAACACAAATTTTATGGTACCTGATACTACATAATAATTCAACGTCATAATATCATGTATATGCCAGGCTTTTATAACACCTGGATAAACGGTACTGAAATAGATCTCGCCAAACTTTGTAAACACAGCGCTGTCATTGCGCATCATGTGCATAATGGTGCCGCGTTCATCGGGTAGCCTGCGTAAGGGTGTTACTACAACGCCTTCAATCATTGCTCAATTTATTTATGTCTTGTAATAATAGGTTGTATGCAGTGTCGCTTTTATGGTGATACTCTTTGTACCAGTTTACCGTCATCTCTATTGCTTCGCTCACAGTAAATGCCGGTCTCCAACCCAAGTCTTTTTCTGCCTTGCTAATATCTAATTGCAACAGGTGCGCTTCATGAGGAGCACCTTTTTGTTCAGGGGTTAAATAAGTTCCGTCACCCCAAACAGCAATCGCTTGTTTTACCAATTCCCCTACAGGCAATGTTTCATTCATCCGTGGACCAAAGTTGTAAGCCGTTGCGTATTGCTGTGGCTTATGTGATTGGTGGGCTGCTAACACTAAGTAGCCATGTAAAGGTTCAAGAACATGCTCCCACGGACGTACAGATAAAGGGTTGCGAACAATAACGGGTTCATTAGATGAAAGTGCCCGGATAATATCTGGGACAATCCGATCTTTTGCCCAATCGCCACCACCAATTACATTCCCTGCTCTTGCAGATGAAATAGATTTTTGGTGTTGGTTATAATCTTGCTGATTAAAGAAAGAAGACCGGTATGAATCAATAACAATTTCTGCGGCTGCTTTAGAAGCGCTGTACGGATCATAGCCACCTAATTTATCATCTTCCCCATAAAAATAATCCTGCTCTTTATTTTGATAAACTTTATCGGTAGTGATGATAACTATGGTACAAGGCTGTTCTAATTTTCGCACCGCATCTAACAAAAAAGCCGTTCCCATTACATTCACCTCAAACGTTTCCAGGGGCGCCTCATACGAGTAACGCACCAGGGGCTGGGCTGCTAAATGAAAAATAAAATCGGGTGCGAAATTGATTATCTCACCCTTCAATTTTTCACTATCCCTTATGTCTGCAATTACAGATTGGCATAAAGAATCTCCGTTGATAGATTTATATAAATCATCCACTTCCGGCGCTAATGCATAGCCTTTCACTATGGCGCCCAAACTATGCAGCCATGCTGTAAGCCATGAACCTTTAAACCCGGTATGACCAGTAATAAAAACTTTTTTATTTTGATAAACAGTTTGCAGATTCATCTTACCAGGTCTTCCATTTTGCATGTCCGCTAGCCCAATCGTTTTCTAATTCATGACGGTCGCGCAATGTATCCATCGGTTTCCAAAAACCATGATGCTTGTACGCTACCATTTCACCATTTGCTGCAATGTTTTCCATAGGCTCTTTCTCCCACGTAGTTTCATCACCATCTATATAATCAATCGCTGCAGGCTCGCATACAAAAAAACCACCGTTGATCCAGGCGCCATCGCCTTTAGGCTTTTCCATAAAAGCGTTTACGGCCATGTCATCACCAAAAGAAATAGCACCAAATCTGCCGGAAGGCTGTACCGATGTTACTGTGCATAGCTTTTTATGCTCTCGGTGAAATTTTACAAGCTCGGTAATATCTACATCCGAAACACCATCGCCGTATGTAAGCAGGAAAGGTTCATTGCCGATATGTTCTTTTACCCGGCGGATGCGGCCGCCTGTCATTGTATTAGGCCCTGTTTCAACTAAGGTAATCGTCCAGGGTTCTGCCTGACTATCATGCACTTTTACAGAGTTCTCTTTCAGGTTAATTGTTACGTCTGACTTGTGCAAAAAGTAGTTGGCAAAATATTCCTTAATCAAATAGCCACGGTAGCCAAGGCAAATAATAAAATCATTATAGCCGTGGCTGGAATATATCTTCATGATGTGCCACAGAATGGGCATACCGCCTATTTCTACCATAGGCTTTGGTTTAAGGCCGGTTTCCTCGGAAAGCCGTGTGCCGAGACCGCCTGCAAGAAGTACAACTTTCATAAGGGTGCAGTTTTGGTTTATAAGGGCAGGCCCTTTTTATAAAGAAGCAAGCTGCCAAAGTTTTGTTTGTATAAATAATAGAAAGTGCCGCAAAGTACAAAAACAAGGAGTAATAACGATACAGCCAATGGCACCTGATATATTAAATAACTGTAAACAACTGCAATGCTAAATGCTGCAAAAAAACTTTTTACATGCACTGCTAATTTAAAATGCTTACGCAGGTAGATTAACGGAATAAAGAACAGGGCCGCTTTTGAGATACAAAAAGCAAGAGCGGCTCCATATACTCCTATCCGTGGAATAAGGAAGATGTTTAATGTCGAAACAAGCAGAATTCCCGTGCCGAAAAGCACCAATATTAAAATAGAATTTTGTCCTTTATAAATTCCCAGCATCGAAAAATAACTAAAGAGGTCGAACAGCCAACCAAAGAAAAAGAACGGCAATAGTTTCCCTGATAATGTATAAGATGAATCAGCAAAAATCTGTAACAGAAAATCTTTAAAAAGAAGCAGAACGGGTATGAAAATAAAGCCCACTACTGCTACAAACTGAAATAATGACGACAACTCTTTCTCTGCATCGGCATCATTCAATTTGGCCATGGAATACGGGGTGAAGGCTAAAGCAAAGGCACCAATTCCAAGGCCAATGAGCCCTCCTAATTTTACCGCTAAAATATACTGTGGCAGATCCTGTAGGTAGCCATAATGTAATAAGAAATACCGGTCAATAGAAGGCAGAGCCTGGTGGAAGAAAGAAGTGAATGCAAAGGGCAATCCAAACAAAAGTAATTTTTTCAGCAGTTGTTTATTAACAGGAAAAGGACTGATTGAAATATTATTACGTGTGATAAACAGTCCTATTATGCCACAAGCCGTAGTACTTCCAATAAGACAATAGAACAAGCTATCCAAATTGCCTTTTAGAACAACAATGCTCATATAAACAGACCCCAGGCTAAAAACCGTTTGGAAAATACATAGCGTTATATATTCTCTTTTACGCTTCTGCCATAGCAGGATATTTAATGCGTAATTCAAAAGCATGTGGCCGGGTATAATCAACAGGGCTTTTAACCAGTAGGCTCCAATAACAGGATCGGCAGAAAATAGCCAGCCGGCAAAATCATTTTTAAATGGAAGCAGGAGGATTGCGGCCAATAACAAAAAGCCCCACTGCAACAAAAACGCATACCCTAATACTTGCTTTTTATTGAACGATGTTTTAGCGGTGTCGAAATAAAACACAGAAGCTGCTGCATCTTGCCCCAGGATAATAAGCCACGAAAAAAGATAGGCATACACAAACGAAACATCATAAAGCTTAAGCGCTGTTTGTCCTAACTGGTGAATAACGATAGGTACAACAAAAAACGGCACCAGCTTTTGAATTGCATTGGCTACCCCATACACCATTGAATCTTTAAGCAGGCCTTTAAGCATGTATGGCACTGCTTTTTTCGTCAATCAT
>JAQBNG010000163.1 GCA_028288675.1 Flavisolibacter sp.
CTGATTCTAAAAGGATTAATTAGATTGATTTGATATAAAAGCCCACAGCGAAAGTTGTGGGTTTTTTTGTTTTGATTACCCACAAAGAAATTCTTTTAATAAGGTTTTTTAAAATTCATGAATAGACACTGAGAGCCGTTTACCGAACGACACTGCCAATTGATTAAGAAGACATCAAACAACATAAGTTCTATTCAAAGAGAATTGAATTACATAGCTTGTGAAAACAAGTGTAAGAACGGTTAGGTGTGGCTGAACAACTAAAGAACCTTATGCAGGCGGGTGAAAGCCGGTAATAATTTAGATTCTTTCCCAAACCTTTAACAGGCTAAACCTAACTCGCCTTTATGCAAAAAGGTAGCTTGGTTCATCCAATCACCAAACTTTCTGTATGAATAAGAAATACTTGTTGTTCTTTTCAGCTACTGTCTTGCTTGTAGCGATTCTGATTTCATCTTTTTCCAAAACAAGAAATACTGACTACAAAAATAACTTCATTGATACCCTAAAGCCTTCTTACATAAACGCCAAAGACCATAAGGGTGCAAGTGTAGTATCAACCAGTGGCCTGATAACCTTTACATCGGGATTAGATAACGATTACTACCAGGTGGATTCCATCAATCGCACAGGCTATCTATATATTGAAACTAAGATGGAAAGGTTTGTAAATGAGTCAGCCAAAAAAATTCCACTTAATATTTCTATCGTCATTGACCGAAGCGGATCTATGTCAGGAGAAAAAATGGAGTATGCAAAGAAGGCTGCAAAAGACATCATTGACAAGCTTACAGCCGATGATTTTGTAAGCGTTGTTATTTACGATGAATACATTGACATATTGCAAACAGCTGTGCCGGTTATTTACAAAGATTCTATTAAAGCAAAGATTGAGAAGATTAAACCCCGTGGCTCCACCAACCTTTGGGGTGGGTCTGAAAAAGGGTATGAGCAGGTAAAGGCAAATTATAAAAAGAACTATGTGAACCGCGTCTTGCTTATCAGCGATGGTTTAGCCAACGCCGGAACAACTATTCCATTAAGAATCAAAACCAAAGTTCAGGAGTACAAGGACATTGAAGGAATAACGATCTCCACTTTTGGTGTTGGACTGGATTATAATGAAACACTGATGACTGACATGGCTGAAAACGGAGCTGGCAATTATTATTTCATCGACAGGCCAGATAAAATGGCCGCAATATTTGAAAAGGAACTAAGCGGTTTATTAAATGTAATAGCGCAAAATGCTGAACTGAGAATTACATTGCCAAAAGGAGCAGTAGTAGAAAAAGTTTATCCTTTTAAGTATGAGCAGCAGGGCAACGACGTAGTGATCAAATATCGTGATCTTTTCTCCGAAGAATCAAAAGGCGTGATGCTACGATTTAAGTTAGATGATTACGTTAGCAATGAATTGAAGTTTACGTCAAAGCTGGTATATAATGACATTGTAGATGGCAAGCAAAAAACAGTCAGCAATGTCAATAATTTAATGCCTGTAAAAAATGTTGATGCTTATATGACTTATTTTAGTAAGCCAGTGATAGAGCAAATAGTTTTATTTACAGCTAATGAAAATATGGAAAGGGTAATGCTGGAGGCCGATAAAGGAAATTATGAGAAAGCCGAAGCATTTGCAAATGATAATATGTCCTATTTGCGTGGTAACAAGTTCTACGCAGTAAAATCCAAAGAACTATCAAAGATGGATTCTGTTAGTTATAAGTATGCCAGTGATTTAAAAAGAGCAAGATCAATGAGTAAAGACTCCGTTCAAATAATGCAGAAATCCAACAGGGCGGATAACTATAAGATCCGCAATAAGAAAAACTAAATGAAAATGCCGGCTAATCAGCCGGCATCCAAAATGTTATCTTAAATAAATCCTTTTGATCCTTATAAAATCCCGGTAATCTGCGGTTAAACAATATCCAACGCCAGCACGAAAGAAGTAAACACAAAAGGCAATAACAAAGTAAGCCAGGGCCAATGGGTGGCCACTGCTAAAATGGTAAGCGCTACAAAAAAGAAAAACACTAACCAGTACAATCCTTTTGATCTCTTCTTCATTTCCATGTCAAAAAAGTTTCCGCAAAAATAGGGCAGGGCTGCAAATCTCAAAGCAATAATTTGCAGTATTCTTTCTTACTTCACGCACATTCGAAGCTTTTCTTATTTTCGCCGACGTGCAATCAATGCACACCTATTTAACCATCAGCAATACATATAGATGAAAATTGAGTTTTTTTTACGGTTTAAAACTGTTGTTGGCCAATCCCTTTTTGTAAGTGGCAACCATCTGAAGCTTGGGGAGAACAAGGTTGCTGATGCCTTCCCGCTTACTTACCTCAACCATGAGTTCTGGTATGGCGCTGTGGAAATTGATTCTTTTGCAACGCCGCTTCAGTACCATTATATCTTTCAAAATGAGCAGGGTGAGTTAGTTAAAGAGGGAGAAAAATCCCGTGTGATAGACCTTAAAAAGGCCGCCGCAGGGCTAGTTATAGTAGATAGCTGGAATGATGAAAGCTTTTATGAGAATGCTTTTTACACGGCGCCGTTTGAACAAGTGTTTTTTAAAGAAGGAAAGAAAGTAAAGCAAAAAAAAGAAGACGTCTTTACACACGCTTTTAAAGTAAAAGCCCCACTTGTATCCTCAAATGAAGCTGTCTGTTTATTAGGAAGTGCTCCTGCCTTAGGTGAATGGGATATTGCCTCACCAATACTCTTACAGAAAAAAGGCGACTGGTGGACGGCTGAAGTTAATCTCTCCAATGAAATGCTTCCTGCTACTTATAAATATGGCATAGTCAATTTAGAGACAAACAAGTTTACCAGTTTTGAGACCGGCGATAACCGCACTGTTTTTAATGATGAATTACCTGATAAAAAAACCATCATTCATGACGCATTTATCCGGATGCCAAATACTACCTGGAAGGGCGCCGGCATTGCTATCCCGGTGTTTAGCCTCCGTACAGAAAACAGTTTTGGAATAGGTGAATTTTCAGACATTAAATGTCTTGCCGATTGGGCCAAAGAAACCGGTCTGAAATTGATACAACTCCTTCCTATAAATGATACCTCGGCAACATTTACATGGAAGGATTCTTATCCGTATGCTGCTATCTCCGCCTTCGCTTTGCATCCTGTTTATATAAACCTGGCAAAGGTCGCCGGAAAAAAATACAGTCAAATTATTAAGTCGTTAGTAAAAAAGCAAAAGCAGTTAAACGCTTTGCCCGAGGTTGATTACGACCAGGTGATTTCTTTTAAAATGAGTTTGCTGCGTGAGCTGTACGAGATGGACGGCGGTGCCTTTATGCAGCAATCTGACTACAAAATATTTTATGAGGATAACAAAAATTGGCTGGTGCCTTATGCAGCTTTTTGTTTCTACCGTGATAAGTTCGGCACCGCAGATTTTTCACAATGGAAGACCTCATCAGAGTATAATGAAGAAGAAGTAAAAAGACTTTCATCATCAAAAAATAAATCTTTTAAACAAATTGTTTTCTTCTATTTCGTGCAGTATCATTTGCACCTGCAGTTAAAAGAAGCAGTTGAGTATGCACATAAAAAAGGCCTGGCAATCAAAGGCGATATTCCTATTGGCATCTATCGTTATGGCGCTGATGCCTGGACAGCTCCCCAGTTGTACAACATGAACCTTCAAGCCGGTGCACCGCCGGATGACTTTGCTGTGAAAGGCCAGAACTGGGGCTTTCCCACTTACAACTGGCAAAAGATGGAGGAAGATAATTTTGAATGGTGGAAGAGCCGCTTTCATCAAATGAGTAATTACTTCGATGCTTTTCGCATAGATCATATTCTTGGTTTCTTCCGCATCTGGAGTGTCCCCATTGATAGTGTCGAAGGCATTATGGGACGTTTTATTCCGGCAGTTGCTGTTGCCGTTTATGAATTTGATGAAAGAGGTCTTTTGTTTGATTATGACCGCTATTGCAAGCCGTTTATTATTGATGCAATTCTCTATCAAACCTTTGACGGACAAACACAGGTAGTAAAAGAATCTTTTCTTGAGGTCAATGACAAAGGTGGTTACGATTTGCGGGAAGAGTTTAATACGCAACGGAAAATTGAAACCTATTTTTCTTTGCAGGAGAATAATGAAGAGACCGCAAAATTGAAGCAAGGTTTGTTTGACCTGATCTCCAATGTTCTTTTATTTGAAGAAGATGCTTCTGATGGACATAAATTTCACTTTCGGTTTTCAATGGAAACCACCGCATCTTTTCAATATTTAGACGAAGGAACAAAGTACAAGCTGAAAGATTTATACATTGATTATTTCTATCGACGCCAGGACATTTTTTGGAAAGGTGAAGCCATGAAGAAATTACCGGCTTTGAAAGAAGCTACAAATATGCTTGTTTGCGGCGAAGACCTGGGTATGGTTCCTCATACGGTGCCGGATGTGATGAAAGCCCTTGGGATTTTAAGTTTGGAAGTACAGCGCATGCCTAAAGATCCTACCATTGAATTTTTTCATCCCCGCAATGGGCCCTATTTATCCGTGGTTACCCCATCAACGCACGATATGAGCACCGTCCGTGGGTGGTGGGAAGAAGACCGGGAAAAAACACAAAAATTCTATAACCAAATATTAGGTGAAAGCGGCACTGCGCCGTATTTCTGCGAACCCTGGGTAGCCCGTGCTATTGTGTTGCAACATTTATATTCGCCCGCAATGTGGAGCATTTTTCAATTGCAGGATATTTTAGGTATGAGCGAAACCTTGCGGAGAGATGATCCTGCTAAAGAAAGAATTAACGAACCATCCAACCCAACGCATTATTGGAATTACCGGATGCATATTTCTTTGGAAGATTTGATAATGAAAACCGACTTTAATAATGAATTGAAGGATTATATAAGAAATAGCGGAAGAGCCTGAAGACGAGTAGGCAATAAGCAGTAGGCAGTGCTCCGGCAATCGGGCTTTAAATATTTAAGTGTAACGAAAAGTTTATTGCTAACTGTAAATTGATAGCTGCGAGCTTAAATCATAAAGAGAGTTATTATAAAGAAAAGCGGTGTATGAAAATATTTATGATCGGTTTTATGGGTTGTGGCAAAACACATTGGGGCAAGTTGCTAAGTGAAAAACTAAAAGTGCCTTTTTTTGATCTTGATTCGATGATAGAAGAACACGAAGGCAAAAACATCACCGAGATATTTGCTGAAATGGGCGAAGAATACTTTCGCATGTTGGAGAAAGATGTTTTGTACCTCGTTACAGAAAGCCACGAAACTTTTGTGATGGCCTGCGGCGGCGGCACGCCTTGCTTTTTTAATAATATAGATTATATGAAGCGCAAGGGCACAACCGTTTGGATCAACTGCTCTATAGACAATTTGCACCATCGGCTGTTGAAAGAAAAAGAAGCCCGTCCGCTTATCCGGGGCCTTGCCGACGATGAATTGAGAAGCTTTATAATTAAAAAATATTCGGATCGAAAGATCTTTTATCGACAGGCTGCAGTTATCCTGTCTGACGAAGAAGTAACCGTAGAAAAATTAATTGAAAAAACTTTTCACGCACAATAACATTCCATGCAAAAAATCTATTTGATAATCGGCATTATATTAAGTGGTCTGGCCGTTGCACTGGGTGCTTTCGGCGCACATGGTTTAAAGAAAGTGGTGTCGGCCGAAAATGTCGCCATCTATCAAACCGGGGTGCAGTATCAAATGTATCATGCGATGGCGCTTATACTCGTTGGAATTCTGTCAGACAGGATCTACAATGGCTATATTACCTACGCAGGTGTTTTATTCGTAGCTGGCATTATCCTTTTCTCCGGCTCGTTATACCTGATCGTATCCCTGTATTCCATGAATAAAACAATCCCAACTGCTGTGGGCATTCTTACACCAATAGGGGGGCTTTTTTTCATTCTAGGCTGGGCCTGCCTGCTGATAGGAATTTTAAAGAAATAACACCCGCTTTCATCGAAAATTCGCTCCTGTCCTCATTTTCCTGAAGTGTAATCTTATCTTTGGCGCTATGGCTAACAAGCTGAAAAAATCCATTGTACCTGAGGTCATCGAAAAGCCAATAAAGAAAGCTGTGGTTAAGCCAAAGCCTAAAACTGCTCCCGTAAAAGAGGAGGCTAAACAGGCTGCTCCCCAAAAATTTAAAAAAGACCGCGAAGAAAAAATTGACCTGAAAAAATTAGCTAAGGACGAACGCACCTGGAAGATTATCGGTACCGTTTCGCTGCTCATGGCTATCTTTTTATTCATTTCTTTCACCTCTTATTTCTCTACCTGGAAAGAAGACCAGTCGCAGATATTTAATAAAGGCATTTCATTTCTATTTGATAATGATGTAAAAGTTGCCAACCTGTTAGGACGCTTAGGTGCTTATGCATCGCATGGGTTGATCCTTGAGGGATTTGGATTGGCTTCCTTCTTATTTTGCTGTTTCTTTTTTGTGGTAGGAATTAATTTACTCACAAGCAGAAAAGTATTTTCTATCTGGAGAAACATGCGCTATGTAACGGTTGGTTTACTCATTGCATCCGTTGTACTGTCCTTTCTTTTTTCTTCACTCGATTTTCCATTTGGTGGTAGTGTAGGCGATATGATCTCGTCATGGCTGAAAGCATTTTTAGGAATGGTAGGTACAGCTTGCCTGTTATTGGTGGTTGGTGTTTCGTACCTGATATGGCAATTTAACCCAAGCTTCAATGTGCCTATTCGAAACACAGCAGAAGACACCGGTTCAGATGTGGAGACAGAAGAAGAAAATACTCCTGTTATATCTCTTAACCAAAAGCAAACCGTTCTAAATGATTTATATGCCCACAGAGATGAGATAGAAGAACAGCCTTCTAACCCCAATTCTATGACCGGCGATGGCGCTGTAGTACTTAATATTAATAAACCTATCCAGGAAAAAGAGTATGGTTTTTCTCTTGTACAAAAAGAAGAGGAGGATGAAGAAATTGAAGAACTAAAATCGGATGACCTTGTAGGGAACGAAATTGCAGGTGATATTATGCATAAAGGGGAAGAAGCCTTAATTACAGAGGTACCCGAAGATGATAGTATAGAAGAACCAAGGCCCAGAAGGCGTCAGCAGGAAGAGGAACCAGATTTACAATTGGAAATTAAACGTGTTGAGAAAAAGGATAATGAAACAGAAGAAGTAAGCCAAAAAGGCTATGCCGATCTACCTCCTTACGATCCTGCACTTGACCTGAGAGATTATAAATACCCAACTATTGATTTGCTGGAAACGCATGGCAGCGAAAAGATAGTGCAGGACCCGGCGGAGCTGGAAGCAAACAAAAACCAGATCATCAACACGCTGAAAAACTATGATATTACTATATCGAAGATCAGCGCTACAGTTGGGCCTACGGTAACACTTTATGAGATCGTTCCTGCTCCAGGCGTTCGTATTTCCCGCATTAAAAACCTCGAAGATGATATTGCCTTAAGTCTTGCTGCACTTGGCATTCGTATCATTGCGCCTATTCCGGGTAAGGGCACCATCGGTATAGAGGTTCCTAATGTAAAGAAGTCCATTGTAAGCATGAAGACCTTGCTTCAATCTGAAAAATTTATCCATAATACCTATAGCCTTCCCATCGCCATTGGTAAACGAATTGACAATGAAAACTTCATAGTTGACCTTGCTGCTATGCCGCATTTGTTAATGGCGGGTGCCACCGGCCAGGGTAAGTCGGTTGGATTGAATGCGGTGCTCGTCTCACTTCTTTATAAAAAACATCCTTCGCAATTAAAGTTTGTTTTAATTGATCCTAAGAAGGTGGAGTTGAGCGTTTATCGCCATATAGAAAATCACTTCCTTGCTAAGTTACCGGGTGAAGAAGATGCCATCATCACTGATACAAAAAAAGTGATCAACACCCTCAATGCTCTTTGTATTGAAATGGATAACCGCTACGATCTTTTGAAAGAAGCCGGTGCAAGAAACATTAAAGAATACAACGAGAAGTTTACAAAGCGTAGACTTAACCCTCAAAAAGGCCATCAATTTTTACCATTTATTGTTTTGGTGGTAGATGAATTTGCCGACCTGATTATGACGGCCGGCAAGGAGGTTGAAATGCCTATTGCACGATTGGCACAGTTAGCCCGAGCCATTGGTATTCACTTAATAATTGCAACACAGCGGCCGTCTGTAAATATTATCACAGGTACTATTAAAGCCAACTTCCCGGCACGTATTGCATTTAAAGTATCGAGTAAAATTGACTCCCGTACCATTCTCGATGCCGGTGGTGCGGAGCAGTTGATTGGAAAAGGTGATATGCTCATTTCTTACAATGGCGAAATAACCCGTTTGCAATGTGCTTTTGTAGATACCCCTGAGGTTGAAAAAATTGTTGACTTTATTTCGGACCAGCGAGGTTACCCACAACCATTTTTATTACCTGAGTATGTTGATGAAAAAGAATTAGAGGGGAAAAATTTTGACGCTTCTGAAAAAGACCCTTTGTTTGAAGATGCAGCCAGGTTGATTGTACAAAACCAGGTTGGCTCAACTTCACTGATACAAAGAAGAATGAAGCTTGGTTACAACCGTGCAGGCCGCCTGATGGACCAATTAGAATCGGCTGGAATTGTAGGGGCAAACCAGGGAAGTAAAGCAAGAGAAGTATTGATTAAAACAGAGGCGGAATTACTCGAATTTTTTGAGACTCTAAGCTAGTGTTAATATAATTTTGGATGATTAATCCCGGTACGTCAATTGCCTTCTTACTGAGGCATACCGGCTATATTTGCCCGGATTTTTATATCAAACAAAACAGGAAATGAAAAAATTAGTTACACTCTTAGCCTTTGCTTGCATCACTATTTTCGCATCTGCACAAACTGCAAAAAATCCTACACAAAATGACCCCGAAGCGAAAAAATTGTTAGATGCTGTAAGTGCTAAATTTAGAACCTACTCTTCTCCACAGGCATCCTTTACATACAAGGTAGAAAATACACAAGGCAAGGCCCTTTCCACTAAAAAAGGATCAGTTATAATGAAGGGTAATAAGTTTAAAGTTGCTATGGATGGACTTGAAATTTATTCCGATGGAAAAACCACATGGAACTATGATAAATCCTCTAATGAAGTAACGGTGAACAGTGCCGCAGAAGGCGGAAGCGGTATGACGCCTCAAAAGCTTTTTACCAATTTTTATGATAAGGATTTTTATTATAAAATGAATGGGGTAAAGAAGGAAGCAGGTAAGTCGTTAGTAGAAATTGAATTAACGCCAACCGATAAAACACGTCCTTACCACAAGGTGTATTTGCTGGTGGATAAAGCATCGAATACAATTTACGGTGCTAAGTTTTTAGAAAAGTCTGGTGGTCGCTATAGTTATACGGTTAACACTTTAAAAGGAACAGGAACAACTTCTGATGCTGCTTTTGTTTTCAATAAAAGCAAATACCCCGGAGTAGAAGTAGTGGACTTACGATAAGTGATTTAAAATATTTAATAAAAGCCTTGCAATATGCAGGGCTTTGTTTTTTTATCCCATCTTGGAATACGAACGATATTCATTAGTAGATTCTCATGGATAAATTTTTATTAGCTCATCCCATTCAGGTTAATAAAAAATTGTAAAAATCATTGCCGGCCTTACCGTCGGTGTTCTACCTTCGCCACCCAAAATTTGAAAAACCAACGTGTAGTTATGGAACAGAAATATATCCAAAAAATTGCTGAGAAATTAGCCATCAGTAGTAAGCAGGTAAAAAGTGTTGAAGCATTACAGGCTGAAGGCGCCACCATTCCATTTATGGCCCGTTACCGCAAAGAAGCCACCAATAATTTGGATGAAGTGCAGATTGGAAACATTGTAGAAGAAATAGCTTATTTCAGCGAACTGGATAAACGCAAAGTCACAGTTATTAAAACAATAGAAGACTTAGGTAAACTAAGCCCTGAATTAAAAACAAAAATTGAAAGTTGTTACAGTTCCACAGAGCTGGAAGACATTTATCTTCCTTATAAGCCTAAGCGCAAAACAAGGGCTATACAAGCCATTGAAAAAGGACTGGAACCATTAGCCAAATTATTATTTGAACAAACGTCTATAAGCCCTGAAGAGGAAGCAGGCCGGTTTATTACATCGGAAGTAAAAGAAGCCAAAGAAGCCCTGCAAGGCGCCAGGGATATTATTGCCGAATGGGTAAGTGAGCATGAGCAGGCAAGAGCAAAAATTCGCAAGCTATTTACAGAAACTGCGACAGTTACTTCTAAAGCAATGACTGCAAAAAAAGAGGAAGAAGAAGCACAGAAGTATCGGGATTATTTCGAATACAGTGAGCTATTGGGTAAAAGCCCGTCACATAGAATACTGGCTATACGAAGAGGGGAAAAGGAAGGCTTTCTTTTAATGGATATAGGCATAGATAAAAGCATTGCCGCAGAAGAGCTGGAACGCATCTTTATCAAGGCTTCCAACGCCGCTGCTGGTGAGGTAAAGAAAGCAATTGAGGATTCGTATAATCGCTTGTTAAAGCCTTCCATTGAAAACGAGTTTCGTTTATTAAGTAAGGGCAAAGCCGATGAAGAAGCCATCAATGTGTTCACAGAAAACCTCCGGCAGTTGTTATTGGCTTCACCGTTAGGTTCTAAAAAAGTGTTGGCGTTAGATCCGGGGTACCGTACTGGATGTAAAGTTGTTTGCCTTGATGCGCAGGGAACCTTTATTTACAATACTACCATCTACCCGCATCCGCCGCAAAATAGCTGGCAGGAAAGTATTGAAGAAATAAAGCACCTTGTTGCCAAATATGATATAGAAGCTATTGGTGTTGGCAACGGTACTGCCGGAAGAGAAACGGAAAGTTTGGTGCGTGGCATAGACTTTGGAAAGCCGGTCAGCATCTTCCAGGTCAATGAAAATGGCGCTTCCATCTATTCAGCCTCTGAAGTGGCAAGGGAAGAGTTTCCAGACCAGGATGTAACTGTTCGTGGTGCAATCAGCATTGGGAGACGGTTACTTGACCCGTTAAGTGAGTTGGTTAAGATCGATCCCAAATCAATTGGTGTGGGACAATACCAGCACGATGTGAACCAAACCAAATTAAAAACAGCTTTGGATAGGGTAGTGGAAAGTGCCGTAAATTTTGTCGGTGTTGACGTGAATACAGCTTCTAAACACTTACTGCAATATGTTTCTGGTGTTAGTGCTACGCTGGCAAATAATATTGTTCAGTACCGCAGTACAAATGGTGCTTTCTCATCCCGCGAAGAATTGAAAAAAGTTCCATTAATGGGACCAAAATCATTTGAACAATGTGCCGGCTTTTTGCGTATTGCTAACGCAAAAAATCTACTGGATAATTCCTCTGTGCATCCTGAACGCTATGGCTTGGTAGAGCAAATGGCGAAAGATGTTCAGGCCACTTTGGAAGACTTAATTAAGAAATCTGATTTGCGAAAAAGCATTAATAAAAAAGCTTACATCAACGAAACCATTGGTGAGTTTACTATCGATGATATTTTAAAAGAACTGGAAAAACCTGGTCGCGATCCAAGAGCACCGATTGAAGAATTTCAGTTTGATGCGAGTATTAAATCCATTGAGGATGTGAAGGTCGGTATGAACGTTCCAGGCATTGTTACCAATATCACCGCATTCGGCGCTTTTGTAGATATTGGCGTGAAGCAGGATGGTTTAGTACACGTATCGCAGTTAAGTAACAAGTTTGTTTCCGACCCCAAAGAAGTTGTAAAGCTGAACCAAAAAGTTATGGTAACGGTTACAGAGGTTGATGTGAACCGGAAACGGATTGCATTAACGATGAAAACGGATCAGAGTACGAAACCAGAAGTACGGTATACAAACGCAGATGCAAAATTAGCGGCACCAAATAACAGGGTTGAGAAAAAGCCTGTGATTAAGAAGCAGGAGCCTTTAAATTCTTTTCAAAAAGGATTGATGGAGTTGAAGAAGAAGTTTGATAATTAGGAATTATTCTTTCCCGATGTGTCTCCGCGGTAGTTTTTAGGTTATCAAACAGGTACTGCGGGAGTCACACATCAGGGAAGAGGAGAATGGTGCTAAAAACAACATAACTTCAAACAACACGGTTCATTGTGTTAGTGTTGATCATTTTAGCTATGAAGTTATTTAAACGGCTTACTGCTATCTTTTGCTCCTTTGCCCTATTAAGTGCATCCTTAAACAATAGTGGCTGTGCAAAAGAATATAGCTACGAAAGTGGCCCACAGGACACAACTAAAATACCGGATTCCATACCCACTTCTCCTCCTTTGCTGGCATCCTGTTTATTATGTGCTAATAGTAACACGGTTCAAGATTCGTCGTGGAGCTTTAAGCTGGAAGGCGCTTCGCTCTGTGGTTTTCCAGATAAAGCTATCATCACTTTGGAACGGAGCACCTTTACATTCTTCGGGCCATCAGCATGTTCCGGCGACTCAGGCTTTGTAGCATCTGTTTATTTGAACGAACCCTTGAACAGCGATAAAACTAATATAGCGGCAGGCAGGGTTACTTTTTATTATTACGATGGAGTGACACCTTCTTATGTTTTAATGTCCCGCAATTCGGATGTTTTTTCTTTGACTATTGAAAGCTATGTGCATCAAACCCGTATAGCCACGGGAAGATTCCAGGGAAATGCGTATACCGAAAATGGCATTAGAAAGGCTATTGAACGAGGGAAGTTCAAAATAAGATTTCCCTGAAAGCTTTAAGGCTTTAAAATTGTCAGGATATTGATGCCTCCCTCAACCTCACCATTTTCACCAGCAACTCCTCCAGCAACTCAAGCTTCAACATATTCGCACCATCACTCAACGCACAACTCGGATCTGGATGAGTCTCAATAAACAAACCATCTGCACCAGTTGCAATAGCAGCAGAAGCAATTGTACCAATCATCAAAGGATTTCCGCCTGTTACGCCGCTGGTTTGATTAGGTTGTTGAAGGCTATGCGTGCAATCCATAATTACAGGAACATTATTCTCCTGCATCACTGGAATGTTTCTGTAGTCAACAACCAAATCCTGGTAGCCAAAGGTGTTGCCGCGTTCCGTCAGCATTACTTTATCATTACCTGCATTCTTAATTTTTTCTACGGCAAATTTCATAGAAGTGCCACTTAAAAATTGCCCCTTTTTTACGTTAACTATTTTACCGGTTTCTCCTGCTGCTATTAACAATTCTGTCTGCCGGCAAAGAAAGGCGGGTATCTGCAGTACATCAACGTAAGCTGCTGCCATAGCAGCTTCTCTCTCTGAATGTATATCGGTAGTGCAGGGAAGATTGAAATGCTTTGCAGCTTTTTGAAGTATTTGTAAACCGGCTTCATCTCCCGGACCAGTATATGAAGTTGCGCTTGTTCTGTTGGCCTTACGGTAAGAAGCTTTTAGTATGTATGGAATTCGATGGCGCTTGCAAATAGCAGATACTTTCTCTGCTATTTCAAAAACAAGTTCTTCACTTTCCACCACACACGGGCCTGCAATAAGAAAGAAAGAATCTGCATTGTAATCTTGTCCGGCAAATAATGTTTCTAAAAAATTATTCATAGTGCGAAGATACTTTGACGTCAGATGTCAAACGTCAGACTTTAAACTGTATAATCATTCATTTATAGTTCATTCCTATCTCACGTTTAACATCTCACGTCTCATATCGTCAGTATCCAATCGTTTTCAAAAATTCTGATTTCTTTCGCTTGGCAATGTCAAGTACGGTTCCATTGCTTAACACCACCTGGCCACCTTCGCCGCGAATATATTTTTCAGC
>JAQBNG010000200.1 GCA_028288675.1 Flavisolibacter sp.
TACAAATTAATCAGCAGCGGAAAGGGACGAACTACCTGCGCTTTTTTTACAAAGGATAACAAGCATATCATTTATGCATCTACATATGAAGGTGGCGAAGCTTGTCCACCAACACCTGACAGAGCCAAGTACGGCAATAAATACATCTGGCCTATCTACAACAGCTTTGATATTTACATGGCTGACCTCAATGGAAAAATAGTAAAGAAGCTGACGAATACAACGGGTTATGATGCGGAAGCTACTTTATCACCAGATGGGAAAAAGATGTTGTTTACATCTGTCCGTAATGGCGACCTTGATTTGTATATTATGGATTTGAAAACAGAAAAAGTAACGCAAATTACCAACACCTTAGGTTATGATGGCGGCGCATGGTTTAGTGCTGATGGGAAGAAAGTCATCTGGCGGGCAAGCCGTCCAAAAACAGATGTGGAAGTAAAAGAATATAAAGAACTGCTTGCCGAAAATTTAGTGGCACCTACACAAATGGAAGTATTTACAGCTAATGCCGACGGCAGCGATGCAAAACAGATCACGGCTCTTGGACAAGCTAACTGGGCACCTAATTTTTTGGCTGACGGACGGATTATTTTTTGCAGCAACCACGAGTACAAAAGGGGCTTCCCATTTAATATGTATTTGCTGAATGCTGATGGCAGCGGTATGCAAAAGATTAGTCATGATAAAGGCTTTGACGCCTTCCCTATGATGAGCCCTGATGGAAAGAAGATCATGTTTAGCAGCAACCGGAATAACGGCGGTACAAGAGATACAAATGTTTTTATTGCAGATTGGCTTCCTTAACCTGGAACCTTACTTTTAATACAACAAAATCTCTCTTAGCTTACCCGCTTCTTCACCTGCTAATTCTTTCACTTTTTCCCTGCAATTCTTACAACCATATTTATCAGCGCTGATCAATAACAGGGGGTAACCTTCTTCAAATTCAAATGGTTTTATTTGATGGCCAGTCCAGCTTTTTTCTTTGGTGAGATAAGGATGCAAAAAATTGAATCCTTTTTTTAATGAAGCACCGGAAGGGCCGGTATAATTCCACAAGTCAAAGCCTGTTTTCTCGGCCATGGCTGCAATGTTGTAAAAAGCAAGTAAATCAAAAACGTTATAGTGTAATGCAATGGTGCGTTCCATCTCAAGGGGAAACTTTCCTTCGGCATCCATCTGGCTGTCTAAGCGTTTAGTACCATTGGCAACAACTCCCTTTGCTAACCCTGTATCGCCTGTAAACAAAGCCATTGATAACCGCAAGGCATCGTAATAAGTTCCGTGGTTGTTTTTTGCGTTCATTTCATCTGTGCCAATCTTACTTGTTTGCATCCAGTTTAGGAAATCCGCAAACCAAGCTTGCATTCCTTTTTGATCAGACGCCGTCCAGTGTTTGGAGGCTTGCAATAATCCAATAGCATCAATCAACTTCATAAAATGCCGGGCATCAATTAATCCAGCACCACGGCCAGTATTTACACCTTTAATGGCTTGTCCGTAATTCAAATTGGGGTTCATTTTTGTTTCCGGGTCCAGGTACCACACCTTCAACAATTTGGCCGCATGTTCAGCATACTTTTCATCTTCCGAAAAATAATAGGCAAGCCCAAGCGTATTTACTAATTCGCAAAGCTTAGGCATATATTCTTTGTCCTTGTAGTCTTTCACTTCCGGATTGGTTTGACCATCCTTACGGATGTATGGCAAGCCATCTTTTTTTGCAGGATCCGGCCAATGGTAAGGCGCTAAACTCATGTAGTCATGCTTATTGCCACTGGGTGGACTGTGCTTCTTTTCCATCACACTGAATGGCCCTTCCTGCAAGGCTTTATCTGCATCTGCCAAGAGCTTTTTATAAGCAGGCATGAGCGCTGGATCCTTTGCAGCAATTCTTGCTTTGTTACTTTTTAGCTTGTCACCATTTAAAATAAAAACGGCAGGTGTTTGCGGAGGTGTGCCGTTGCCTTTTGTTGATGCACAACTAAATAGTAAAAGGGAGGAAATGAAAAAGATATATTTCATTGTATTTTCTTTATAATTGACCGCGATTTTTTAGCCACAGTGGCACAACGACACAGAGAGGCACAAAGCAGATTCTCCGTGACCCTATGTGTCGTTGTGCCTCTGTGGTTCCATTGTCTAAAGTAAGTTGTCAGGAAAAATAAGTTCCCCCATTGATATCAACATTCGTTCCTGTAAGAAATGAAGATTCATCCGAAGCTAAATACAGCACCAGGTCTGCAACATCTTTTGCATCACCTTGCCTGCGTAGCGGGGTAGAAGCCGCAACGTTTGTGCGTATCTCCGGCTTTGTAAAACGGTCATGAAAAGAAGTAGCGATCATACCAGGCGCCACTGCATTTACACGAATACCTTTTGGCCCTAATTCTTTTGCCATAGCACGGGTATAAGTCATAACAGCGCCTTTGGCTGTAGCATATAACGAAGCACCGCCACCGCCGCCATCTCTGCCAGCTTGGGAACTAAAATTGATAATAGACGATCCCGAGGGCATAGCGCCAATCGTTGCTTTAGTAGTGAAAAAAATGCTCTTCATATTTACATCCATCACCAGGTTATACCAGGCTTCATCCTGTTCTTCAATGGGCTTGCGGCCAAATAAACCTCCAACAACATTTACCAGTATATGAATTGCATCGCCATACGCCTTTTTTGTTTGTTCAATTAAGCTTTCAACTTCAGTCCATTTGGTCATATCGCCTTGTACAGTTATCGCTTCACCACCTGCCTCAATAACCAGTTTTTTTGTTTCGGTTGCTTCCGCTTCGCTGCCAAAATAATTGATCACCACTTTAGCGCCTTCTTTCGCTAACCGCAGCGATACTTCGCGGCCAATATCTCTTGCACCACCTGTAACGATGGCTACTTTACCTTGTAATTTCATAACGTGTTTTTAATTGTTGATGCCTTTTTATTGATTCCTATACTAGTTCCACCGAGGCCTTTTGTTTGTAGTGCAGATGTGGGTTGAAGACTAAAGTCGTAGGTTGTTATTGATTTAAATGCTGGTTTAATGGCGAACATAGGGCCTGTAATTACTTTCCCCCAAAAGCTTGATACTCTTCCTGAATTATAAATGTTGCAATTACTAACGGCTATTTTATCCCAGCTTGCTTCATCAAAACGTAGAGAAGCGCCACCACGTCCTGTATTTGAAAAGATGGTATTCTTTACTGTAACATTTTGTACGCCATATAATCGCATACCCGAGCCTCGTTCCTTGTTGTTTACATCTTCTAAAACACAGTGGTCAATAACAATAGTTGGACCGGTAGTGCTTTCATCGCTTCCCCCACGATAAAGGTCAACTGCATAACCAAGCACCTTATAAAAAGTACAGTTTTTCACTTCAACATATTCAGCACTGTACTTGCCTGCATCATCTTTTTCTGCCGCTAAAGAAATGGCATCGCCACTCATGTCACGAAACAAACAATTGGTGAAGATCAACGTATCGGCATACGATGTTTTTTGCGCTTTAAAAGGCGAGAAGGAGCTTTCCTGGAAGTTGTAAAATTCGCAGTTGTTAATGTAGGCGCTATAATGACCACGCATTACTGGCGCCGGACTAATAGCTGCTGTGGCAGATGCTTTGCCCTCAAAGGCGTCATTATTGAATGCAAGTCCATCTAGTTCTAAAATACCACCATCTGTGATGGTAAAAATTGATACTTTACCTTTTGTTCCGTTATACCGGATAACAGGTTTTGTTTTTAGATTTTTTGCTGATTGAATACGGAGATACTTATTGACTTCAATGCCATTGTCAAGTAGGTATTCGCCTTCGGCAGACAACTCAATTACATCACCATAAGTAGCATTTTGAACAGCTTTGTAAAGTGAATTTTGTGACGGAGTAACTGAAAATTTTCTGCCGGATAAAATTCTTGATGCTTTAACAGGTTCGTGATACCAGGCAGCACCACACGATGACTTTTGTACGGCATCTTTAGCAGGATTTGCCGGTATCGCTTTCGTTTCAATAAAACCTTTTTGAGTAAACCTGCCAGACTTTGTTGCAACAAGGTTGCTGGCAAATGTAAAGCCGCGGATATCATCATACGCAGTATAAACGTCACTCTTATTCTTGTTATAAAAAACATTGTTAGCCAACCTTACATTCGCCGGTGGCAGCGTGCGTTCATTATCTTTTCCTACGCATAATTGAATATTAGCGCAATCAACCCAAGCATTATTTTCAATGGTTACGTCTTTGACCTGGTGGTAACGATTAGGCAAAGAATTAGGTACTGCATTCATAATAGCCAAGGCAGCAAAAAAACGGTCGCCTGCTACTTTGTAGAAATAATTATTATTGATCTTATGCCCTTCATTAATTACACGAATGCCCCCGGTAAAGGGTTTATTATTTCCGATAAAAGCGTTGCCCTCTACAACGTTTCTATGTCCATGACGCATAGCCAGCACACCGGCACTTTCATAAAAAGTATTATTGCGGATAATGTTGTCACAGGACTTTATAGAAACAATTTCCACTTCTCCATCACAATGCTCAAAATAGTTGTTTCGGATTATAGTTCTGGATGAAAGCAACGAGGATTGCGATGTGCCTACACGAATAGTTTCGCCGCCATTAGAACCCAGGTTGGGTCGTTCGCCAAAATAGTTGTGGTCAATTAGATGATTGTTGTTGATGTTTCTTTCTTCGTCTAAAATAACAGCGAACGTAACACCGCCATTTAGTTTGCCTTGCACACTATTATGGTCGAAGCGGTTATTGCGACCGTACATCAGCACCCACGAATTTTCAGTTTCCCTGCTCGGTGGATTATAATTATCAATTGCACAATTAGTGATGCGGCAATTGTTTGCTACTTCACTTCCTGATCGAAATTCAATAGCAGCTCCTTTGGGTGCATAGCCATTCGTAAAGTACAGACCACTTACTTCAATACCGGTGCCAGCCAAACGCAAAACAGAACTCCCGGAGATGATGACACCACCGGGAGTTTGCGCTTTTACAACTATTGGTTTTGACGCATCACCTTTACCTACCAGGGCTATTTCAACATCGCGATAAGTACCATCGGCAATGGTAATTGTATCACCGGGTTTAGCTGTTTTAACGGCTTTCATTGCAGCCGATACATCCATTTGCGAATTAGCAAAAGAGGAGAGGAGTATTGCAGAAATAAGAAGCGAAAGTATTTTTATCATAGTGCAATCGTATTGAAAACAGGTTAGTTCGGAGAAAGCATTTTATTTATTATTTCTTTCATCTACGTCGTGCACTTTGAGTTCCAAAAAACAGTAACCCAAAGAAGAAAGCCGGTATTTTACTGTACCAACGACTTTGCAAAATCCATCACACCCTTTAAATGCTCTTTCATAATAACAGCGGCTTCATCGCCATTTCCTTTTTTAATGCAGTTAAATAATTGTTCATGTTCACTCACTGCTTTGTTTGTTACCGTATCACACACTTTAAAAATGGAGTAGTTGGAAATAATGTCGGGAATAATGATGAGTAAAAAAGATTTCAATGCCTTATTCTTACTGGCATCAGCGATAGTCAAATGGAACATCAGGTCTTCTTCAATTGCTTTAATACCGCGATGGGCTTTTTCCAGGTAAGCATCTAAGGCTATTTTCAACTGTAAAATATCTTCTTCTGTCCGCCGCTCACAGGCAAACTTTACAGAGGCTACTTCCAGCAACACACGGGTTTCAACAAGGGATACGAAACTTGGCGTATCAATCTTTAAAATATCAGCAATTAAATTTTCCAGTGCTGCTATTCCAATGCTTGCTACAAAAGTTCCACTCTGCGGACGGGTTTTTAAAATACCATAAAATTCAAGCTTACGTATAGCATCTCTAACGTGGGTACGACCTACACAAAATTGCTCAGAAAGTTTGCGTTCAGGTGGCAGTTTATCACCGGGTTTTAGCTGGCCCGAGATCAGCAATTCTTTTACCTGCCGGATGATAACATCCACCGGTTTTTCCAGGGCCACTTCTTTAAAATTGTGCAGTACTTCTTTCATAAAGGAAGTTTAGAATCAGGAACAAGGTTACAATAAATATTTGTTTTTAAAAAAATTGGTCAACCAAAAAGAATTGTATGTTTATTTTGGTGGATGCCTTGTAATGCCTTACAAATAAGGCTTTCGGGAACGTTCCCGATAATTTTGAAAAATAATTTTCCGAAATTTATTGATTGGTCAACCAATTTATTTTTACATTTAATCCAGATTTCACACTGCGATTAGAAAATTGAATCATCTCGAAACTTGCTATTATGAAAATGAGAAGACTTCTGGCAATTGCCATTTTTCAGTGCCTGCTCTTAACTGCTTTTGCACAGAAAAAAGAGATTACCGGAAAAGTGATTGACTCCGCTACCGGCGAAGCCTTAAGTGGCGTTTCTGTTTTATCTGATAAAAAAGGAAGCGCCGTATCTACCACAGTTGACGGTGCCTTCAAAATTTCTGTAGATGCGGCTTCATCTGTATTGATTTTTTCATCCGTTGGTTACGTATCGCAAACGGTTCCGATAAATGCAATGACATCTGCAATACGCTTATCAAAAAGTGCCGCTGCCATGGATGAAGTGGTGGTGATTGGTTATGGTACGCAAAAAAAATCAAGTGTTACCGGTGCCGTATCTAAATATAAAAATGAAAGGTTAGATGAGTCGCCTGTATCCCGGCTAGACCAGGCCTTGCAGGGAAAGATCGCTGGTGTACAAATACAAAACACTTCTTCTGAAGCAGGCTCTGATCCAAAAATTCGTGTACGTGGTTTGAGTTCGATTTTTGCCGGCGCCGGTCCGCTTGTTGTGATAGATGGCCACCCGGTACAAGATGGATTGTCATTTGTAAATCCTGCCGACGTCGAATCAATAGAGGTTTTGAAAGATGCTGCCAGCGCGGCTATCTACGGTTCACGTGGTGCCAGCGGTGTTATCATCGTTACTACCAAAAGCGGTAAAACAGATCGCACCCGTTATAGTTTTAAATCATCTACAGGGTATAAAACAGCATACGAAATTTATCCCATGATGACGATGACCGAATACGGCAACCTCCTTTTTTATGAAGCTTCGTTACGGGCAAAAGATCCATCAGCACCGGCAGCTACAATTAACAACGTTATGGCTGCTAACGAACGTGCCGCCTATGTTTTAGAAAATACTTTAATGGGCGGGCCCACCAACTGGCAAGACCAGGCGCTGCGTAATGCTACGGTTCGTAATGTACAGTTAAGCGTATCGGGTGGCAACCGTTCGGTGAAATACTTTATCTCGGGTGCTTATCAAAAAGACCAGGGTATGATGTACCATAGCGAATATGATCGTTTTAATCTACGTACGAAATTAGATGCCCAGTTAAGCGACCGGGTAAAGCTGACGTTCAACTTAAATCCCTCGTACATAAAAAGAGAGCGGCCCTCTGTAAATTTTATAGATTTTGTTCGCTTCTATTCTTTCCTGCCGGTTTATCATAGTGCTGCTACAGCCGCTTTCGTTAACCAGGTGCCACAATGGGCTGGAGTTAAGGCAGGTGATTTTGCACAAGCCCGGCATTTTAACGGGCGGGTTTATAACGGTTTGATGCCCGATGGAAGTACATGGGTAAATGCTACGGCGGCAGACCCTTTTGCTACGGCTAATAATACGCCGAAGTCTATTATGGAAACAAGGACGATCACCTCTAACGATTACCGGTTGCTAAGTTCCGCCGACCTTACGATCAACATAGCAAAAGGCCTTGATTTTAAAACCCTCGCCAGCGCTTATGTTACGTATAACACGGCGCTTGATTTTTCCAAACGCAACTCCAATAAAGATGGCGATTTAAACCGCGGCCAGTACAACAACCGTCTGTTTATTGACCTGCTGACAGAGAATACATTGAACTATACAAAAAAATTTAAAGACCATGATATAACTGTGCTCGCGGGTTTTACATCGCAGCAAACAAAAATCAAAGATGAGCAGGCTATTGGGTTAGATTTTGCCAGCGATAACATTACTACGCTCAGCACCGCTTTGCAGGTGCAGCAGCCTTCATTCGATGCCAATGGAAATCCGCAGGGAACCTTTAATTTAAAGAATCAAATAGGGCTTAATTCAGCATTGGGTCGTATAACATACGCTTACAAAAACAAATACCTGCTTAATGTTTCTTTCCGTGCCGATGAAAGTTCTTACTTCGCTCCGGGCCGTAAGTGGGGTTACTTTCCGGCTGCATCCGTTGGTTGGGTAGTTTCACAGGAAAAATTTATGGAGAAGGTGGCCTGGGTAAGTTCCCTGAAACTGCGCGGCAGCTATGGTGTTTCGGGCAATAACCGTATTACAGAAGGCGGCGGCTTATCGTCTTTTCCTTTTATTGATTTATTGTATGCGGCCAATTATTCCTTTGGCGCGGGTACTGGCGCATCAGTGGCTGGCCAGGCGCTTTCAAGTGTGATTGCCGCCAATCCTGATCTCACCTGGGAGAGCACTTTTCAATATAATGCGGGTATAGACCTGGCTTTATGGAACAACCGGATCACGCTGTCGGTAGATGCGTATCAATCCAAATCAGACAAGCTTTTATTACAGCAGAACGGCCAGTTATTTTCGGGTGTGCCGCGGTTTTGGAACAACATCGGCCGCTTACAAAACCGTGGTGTGGAACTCGAGTTAACCGGAAATATATTGCGCGGCCGCAATGTAAAATGGACCGCATTGGGCAACATCGCTTTCAATAAAAACAAGCTGCTTGAATTAGGTGGTGAAACCCGCTTTTTAAGCCAGGGCGAACGGACGGAAATCTACCAGAATAAAGTAGGCGATCCTTTTATACAGTACTTCGGTTATAAAACTGATGGTGTATGGTTATCGCAGGCGCAGATAGATGAAGCTAGGGCAAAGGGCCTTACATCCAGCTTAAGCAACGTATTTGCTCCCGGCGGCTTAAAGCTGGTTGATGTAAACGGCGATAACAAATTGGATGACCAGGACCGGGTGGTAATGGGTTCGCCTTTTCCAGCATACACCTGGGGTTTTACCAATAATGTAAGCTACCATGCTTTTGATCTGAGCTTTACGTTTCAGGGCTCCCAGGGCGGGCAGTTAATTAACGGCGATCCGAATTATAATGAAACAAAACGCATCAACAAAAATTACAACAAAGACCGCTGGCTTAGCCCGCTGTATCCAGGCGATGGTAACACGCCTTATTCAACCGTAGGCTTTAACTGGATGCTGACGGATTATGTAGTGGAAGATGCCTCCTACTATGCACTTCGTGAATTGATCGTTGGGTATACTTTACCTAAGAAATTTACCGATGCGGTTAAGCTTTCATCAGCCCGTTTTTACGCCTCTGCGCAGAACCTGTTTTTCCATGCAGCCAATGGCTATCGCGGCATTAATACCGAAGCCCGTTTTAACTCCGGCCCTTATGCTACGCCGCTGGTAGATGGTTACCAGCGCGGTAGCTTTCCAATGCCGAAAACATTTTTAATTGGTATTGATGTAAACTTTTAACTGCCAAAATCTATTATGATGAAGATCACAAATTATATATCGCTGCTTTGCACTTTAATGCTGTTTTTCTCCTGTAAAAAAGTAACAGATTTAAGTCCTGAATCGAACCTGAATACCGTTACATATTATTCTAACCTTGATGAAGTAAAAGCCGCTCTAAATGGCTGCTACAACGGTTTGCAAAAACCCATTTTGTATGAGTGGCAATTAACGGAACTGCGCAGCGATAATGCTAAACAGGGCCAGACCGGAAGTACCTCTGCGCAAAACCGGGACCTGAGCGACCTGGATATGTTCTTGGTTAGCCCATCGCATCTTGCCAACACTTCTTACTGGCAAACAACTTACACCAACATCCGTAACCTAAATGTGGTGCTTGAGAAGTTAGGCGTTGTTTACGATCCGGCATCCGGCACCATTAATTATAACGCTATCTCGCTGCCAATTGCTGAAACCGATAGAAAGCAATTAGCCGGTGAAGCCATGTT
>JAQBNG010000224.1 GCA_028288675.1 Flavisolibacter sp.
CCAATTTCCTGCATTGATGAGTCTTTCGAAGTAAGCACGGGCACACCGCATTTCATTGCTTCTATAACCGGTACGCCAAAGCCTTCAAATAAAGAGGGATAAACCAAAGCGTAAGCAGACGCCATCAAACCGGCCAATTCGCCTTCCTGCAGGTAGCCGGTCAGCACTACATCATCTTTATACTTATAGGTATTTAAAAGAGCTAAAAATTCATCATTCTTCCAGGCAAGCCTTCCGGCCAACACTAACTTCATGGAGCTTTTTAGCCGGCGTTTAAAAATGGAAAAAGCTTTTAGTAAAGCCATTAAATTTTTACGCGGATGAATAGCGCCGGTATATAAAAAAAATTCGGCGCCTGCTGTATGTTTTTCTTTGATTGCTGTTTGTTCATCAAAGCTTGTAGGAATGAAAACATCTTTAATGCCATTATATACGACGCTGATTTTTTCCTCGCTTGTCTTGTAATGGCTAATAATATCCTGTTTAGAAAAATTGGAAACTGTAACAATTGTTTTTGCTTTTTTAATAAAGGCAGGAGTGAATTTTTTTAAATAAAGAACATGACTTTTTTTATACGCTTCGGGATGATGCAGGAAACCTAAATCATGTACAGCCAAACATTGCGGCACGCGGGTGGTAAGCGAACATTGTCCATCCATAGAAAGAAAAACATCAGCCTTAAGTTTTTTTAATAGCAGCGAAACCTTCACATCAAACCAATACTTCCATAACAAAGGATGCCTGGCCGGTGGTGAAACAATATGTCCCTTTACATTCGGTGAAAAAATAAATGCCCCATCAAAAGGCCGGTCGAAGAAAAAATGAAACTGGTGCTGCGGATATTGCCGGGTGAGCAATTGTAGTATCTCTTTAGTGAAGTAACCAAAGCCTTCCAGATTATTGTATAACAAAAACCTTGTGTTCACTCCTATTATCATAACTATCAAAGATAACGGGTGTGCTACGTCATTTCTGGCGCCGACCTGCTATCCTATCTATGTGGCCGTTGCTACCTTTTACGAATAAGGACGGCTAGAAAAGTTGGGGAAAATGGGTAATTTTTTATGATAGACTCTAAATGTGTTGTTTTTATTCAACAGTGTTTCATGAGTGAATTGTAGAAATAAGCTGAGCTAAAGGAGCGGTAAGTTGGTATTCAATTTGTTGTGCTACTCATACGAAACGCTTTACCCTTAACCTTACACAGACGCAAAATTGCGTCGCTCAGTATAAACGACCTCTTAGGTGGAAGAGGATGGTGGCTTGTAAAAGGGGCCTTGGTTCGAGGCCCCTTTCTTTATGTCCAAACCACGTAGAACAAAGCAATCCTACATAGCCCATTTTTCGGCCTCTTTTAAGTAGCTTTCATCTATCACTGCTCCCAGGCCCGGAACTTCCGGCACATCAATCACTCCTTTTTCCAAATATTTTATTCCACCAATTACAGGGTCTTCGGTAAACATAAGCGGCGTATCAAAATCGCAGTGATGAATATGATCATTGCTTAAAGCCAGGTGCGCCGCTGCTGTCATGCCTAACCTTGATTCCATAAACCCGCCAACCTGCATATGCATACCGGCTGAAGCGCCAAGTGCAGCAATCTTCATCCCTTTATAAAATCCACCTGATTTTCCCAGTTTAATATTAAACATTTGGCAAGCTTTCAAGGCTATTAACCGCTCCGCATCCCATTCATCGCCACAACTTTCATCGGCCATAATTGGTATCGGCGATGCAGCGGATACTTTACTTAACTCCATAAAACGATAGCGTGAGATAGGCTCTTCGCAATGCTCGATGTTGTATTCACTTAATGCCTGTAAAACTTCAATGGCATGATCAGCCGTGCCCCATCCCTGGTTGGCATCTATACGCAACGGATGCTCCATTCCAATGCCCTCGCGGATTGCTTTTATACGGGCAATATCATCTTCTTTTGCTCCACCCAATTTTACTTTGATAGCAGGAAAACCTTCGGTTTTAAAACGCATCGCATCGTCTTTCATCTTCTGCGGATCACCGATGCTTACCGTCATATCGGTTTCTAAAACCTTGTTGTTTTCTCCACCTAAAAACTGGTAAAGCGGAAGGCCAGCATGTTGAGCGGCTATATCATACAAGGCTATATCAAACGCACTTTTGATGCTACTGTTGGCATAAATGGTTTTGTCCATTGTTTCAATGCATCCTGCAATGTCTAAGGCAGATTTCCCTTTCAACACTTTTGCAAAATACTGTCCTACAATAAAGCAGGTATCCACACTTTCGCCATTGATCGTCATGTACGGACTGCATTCGCCATAACCGGCGCAGCCATCTGCCGTGCGTATAATAACAACAATGTTTTGCACGTTATGAATAGCACCGAGCGAAATAACAAAGGGTTCTTTTAACGGGATAAAGAGTTTATAAATTTCTACCGCCTGTATTATACTTCCTTGCATTATTTGGGTTTTAGCTGCAAGTAAGTTAAAAGGGTGCAAACTCAGTGGCTCATTTATAAACCCGCATCATTTATGCTAAACAGCGCAAACCTATATCAATGAAAAACCTTCTGCTTATCGCCCTTACCCTTACCCTTACCTGTTTCATCACCAGTTGCAAAAAAGAGATTGAAAACTTACCCGATACTACTGAAACAGGAGCTAATACATTTGGCGCTAAAATAAACGGAGAGAACTGGGGCCCATTAGGTTTTGGTATTGTTCCTACGGCGCCTACTTTGGAAGTCCGGTTTTGGGGCGATAGTTCCGTCTTTATTAATGTCCGCAACTTTAGCCGCTCACCTGTAGAAACAGAGATGGAGATCTATTTAGAAAATATATCTGCGCCCGGCATTTATCCCTTAAATCAAACTACGACCGTCTTCCCAAATCATACGGCCTCCTACGCTTATTATTTAAAAAGAAATTTTACCGTAACAGATGAATGGATCACCAGCAGTACCGCAACCGGGCAGGTGCAGGTAACAAGATTTGACCGGGCGAATAAAATCATTTCCGGCTCCTTTAGTTTTACCGCGGATGCCAAATATGGAAGTGCGCCCCTACTTGTTACCGATGGTCGCTTTGATCTAAAGATTCAATAGCTGAAATCGAACAAAAGACGTAACCCTACAGACGCGGTAACAACCAGGGGAACATTTCGTTGGTTATGTAAAAATGGTGATGTATTGCCGGACGCTGGCAACCATGTTCGTGCATCGGCAAAAGCGAAAAAATTTCCGCCCAACGGCATTTCACCACCAAGGCCCAGATCGAATGTGAGCTTTTTAATTTTGCCTTCCCCTTGCTGTGGTTGGGCGTTGTATAAGATAACATCTATCGGTATTGAAAAACTATTGCGCATTTTGGCAAACAAGAATCCAAAACCGGCTGCGCCATAAATGTTGATGCTTTTTCCAACTGTATAACCGCCTTTGAAATAGTGCTTCCATCCAAGCAAGATCTGTCGAAAAGGAAGGACGCCTGTAGCTGTGTAACTCAACTGTTGCGGGGTTGTTGTTATTGAATTGGCAGTAGCTGTAAAATTATTTTTGAATTTACCCTCCGTATAATAATCTATGGAGGCATAGGCTGATTGTTTTGGCGTGAAATGAAATTCGCTTCGTACTGTTTGCCCCACAGCCCAGAACTTTTGCTGCGGGCTAAAATTGCGTAAGACCACCCCCCCGGTTGAAATACTAAATTTTATTTGTGCTGAGGCCAAACTACAAATCACTAACCCTACTGATAGTAACCATGTCTTCATTCTTTCAAAAGTAGTCATCCATACAACTAAAAGGCCACCCTGCATTTTGCAGGGTGGCTTTTTACAAGGAAGAACTTTATTTTCTTAGCGAAAGCTCTTTTACAATGTTGGAAGCACCGCCTAATTTATCAATGCACCAGAGCACATACCGAATATCAACATTGATGGTGCGATTTAAATCTTTATCAAAAGCAAGCTTGTGACTCAGGGCTTCATAGTTGCCATCGAAGGCCAAACCAATTAACTCACCATTACCGTTAATAACCGGGGAGCCGGAATTGCCACCGGTTATATCATTCGATGTGATGAAGCCGGTGACAAGGTCGTTGTATTTTGCATCTTTATAGGGGCCGAAGTCTTTTGCCTTCAACATTTCCACCGCTTTTTTCGGCAGGTCAAATTCATAATCACCCGGCTTGTATTTTTCAAGCAAGCCTTTCGATGTGGTTACATAATCGTAGCGTACACCATCCCGTGGCTGGTAATCATCCACCTTGCCATAGCTTACCCGCATGGTAAATGTGGCATCGGGGTACATGATCTTTTTTGGATTTTGTTCCATCACCCCTTTTAAATACAGCCTTCCCCACTCGTTATTTTTAGCCGTGAATTGCTGAAAAGCCGGCAGGTATTTGCCAACATAGTTTTTGGTAAATGTAGTAGCTAAGTTGTAGGCTAAATCCTGCTGCAGGTTAGCCGCATTCGGATTACGTAAAAAGTCGTTCCACTTATTGTTATCCAGTAACATGGTTTCCTTAAATACAGCTTCGGCATATTTCTGATAAGTGCCTGCCTTATCTAAAGCGCCATATTCGTTGCGCACCGCTTCATAAAAGCCAAGTGGTTGCTGTGCTTTTGGAATATCGTTGTAAAACATTTGTAATACAGAGCCAATAATATTTACATCCGATGGACGGTTATGCGCAGCAAGAAAAGCAGTTCTTGAATTGTTTGCTGCATCAACCGCTTTTTTTATATCGGCTGATGAAACTCCGGTTTTAGTAAGAGCCGTTTCTACCCCCTGGAGGCTGGCAGCAAAGGCTAATAGCGGCGAACCCAAAATACCTTCATTAATATACATGCGATGCATTGCATACGGACGCCAGGCATCATACGTAGCTTTTAGATCGGTAAACAGCGAAGCATATTCAGGTTTTGCTGCGGCCCATTTTGTAAACGCTTCTTCTGTTTTTCTTTTGGCTCCATACACATCATACTTGTACAACTGTTCTGTTTCGCCTTTAAAGAATTTCCAATAGTTAGCAACAGAAGCATAATCGGAAGCCAACTGCAATTTAACCGCTGGGTCTTTTTTCATTTCTTCAAACATGTATTTTAAGCGCATGTCGCGAAGCTTAACCAACGTAGGGTTATTAATGTCGGTTGATAATTGAACACCCAATGAAGATTCATAACGGTTGGTGCCTCCGGGGTAGCCATAGATCATGGCGAAGTCGCCATCTTTTACACCTTTTAATGAAACGGGTAAGGCCCATTTTGGTTTTAGCGGAACATTGTCTGTGCTGTACTTTGCAGGCTTGCCATCTTTTGTTGCATACACACGAAACACAGAAAAATCGGCAGTATGACGCGGCCATTCCCAGTTGTCTGTATCGCCGCCAAACTTACCAAACGACTCTGGCGGAGTGCCAACCAAACGCACATCACTGTAACGCTGGTAAACGAAGGCAAGGAATTGATTGCCTTTAAAAAGCGGGCTTATTCTTGTTTCAATGCCATTGGCCACATCGCTCATGCGGGCATTTATTGCTGATAAGATTTGCGCCTGGCGGCTTGCTCTTTCAGCACCAGTTAAGCCTTGTAAAGAATCCATCACCACCTTGGTTACGTCATCTATCCGCACTAAAAATTGTACGGATAAAGCGCCACCGGAAATTTCTTCACCCAAATTTTTTGCATAGAAGCCATCACGCAGGTAGTTATGCTCCACGGTACTGGCGCCGGCAATAACGCCATAGCCGCAGTGGTGGTTAGTGAAGATCAAGCCCTGGTTGCTTACAATTTCGCCGGTGCAGCCACCGCCAAAAATTACAATGGCATCTTTTACCGACGGTTTGTTGATGGAGTAGAGTTGTTCTTTGGTAAGCTTAAGGCCTTTCTTTACCATATCGTTATAAACCTGCTGGCCAAGCAGCAGCGGCAGCCACATGCCTTCGTCGGCAGCAGCCCTGAACATCAGGGTAGCACTAAGGATTAGCGCAATCGTTACTTTCTTCATACATGAATTTTATGTGGACAAACTTAAGAGAAAACAGGCAGTAAGCAGTGGGTAGTTTGAAGCACAGGTTCTCAAAATTTTCCTGACTTTTTATAAGTAAAAAATTTGTAGGTCGAAGGGGGCCGCAAGGAGACCGTCGACATCTTACTGCTGTTTTTATTTTTTTGTACATTGCTATTTTCTTTTAATCTTGCTACATGAGACTATTGAAAAATTTCTGCCGGTTGGTTTTTGTGATTATAGTTTTTGAGGGCTGTAGTAAAAAAGCTGATCCACTGCCTCCGCCAAACAATCCGCCTCCTGTTGTTATCCAGGCTCCGCCGCCATTTGGTTTTTATGTAGTGGGTTACTTTCCATCTTATAGAAGTTTAACGGATATACCTGATATAAAATTTAAAATGTGCAATGTGGTGAACTACGCTTTTTTTGGTGTGAACAGTACCGGCACACTTACTATAAATAATTCAACGCTCACTTCACAGTTTATTGCGAAGGCAAAGGCTAACGGCGCTAAAGCATTTTTAAGTATCAACGATGGAAGCGGCGATGGGAAAACAAATTTTAAGGTCATGGCTGTAACCGCTGCAGGACGAACTTTATTTATAAAAGATGTGATGAAGAACGTACGCCAGTTTGGTTTTGACGGGGTGGATATGGATTGGGAATTTCCTACAACATCGGACGGTACCGATGTAACATTTACCGCTTTAATGAAAGAGCTTTCAGACTCACTTCATACATCTGCAAAATATTATTTAACAGCAGCAATAACCGCGGGTAAATATGCAGGTGGGATAAGAGATGCAATAAAAACAGAACTTTTTACTTACGTTGATTTTTTTAATGTGATGGCCTATGATGATTTTAATACAACGGTACCCTATAAACAACATAGTGATTACAACCTTGCCGTTACTTGCTTAAATTATTGGCTTAACATCAGAAGCATGCCGCCGCAAAAATGCGTGTTGGGTTTTCCTGCGTATGGCCGCCCATCGGGCATTACGCAATCGGGAACTATTTTGGCTTATAAAGATATTCTTGCCAAGGGTGGATCATCGCAATCTGATTCAGCGGTGGTTAGCAATGGAGCCTTTACTAACTATACCATTTATTACAATGGTCAACCTACGGTAAAGAAGAAAACTGCGCTGGCAAAGCAAACTGCAAATGGCGTTATGATGTGGGAGAAATGGCACGATGCGATGGATGGGAACAGCTTGTTGAAAGCGGCTTGCGATACGATAGGAAGAGTGTATTAAACTTTAAGCCACTCAGGCGATTCGGCACCGACAGCATTTACTTTAATCAAATAACCATCAGGGTCTTTAAATTGGATAGATGTCATTCCCAAGTGTGATGATGATGGTCCGTCAAATGAAATTCTTCCTTCTTCTAATCTCTTTATTATTTCTTCCAAATCATCCGTAATAAAACTTACAGCAGCAATTCCCTTGGGTAAGTGGCTAGAAAGATTTAAATCCAATGCTTCATTACCTGAACTAAAAACGGAAAGGTGATCTTGTATAACTGTTGTTTGTAAACCCAGAACAGAACGATAGAATAAAGTGCTTTGCTTCACATCATTTGAGCCAAATTCTATTTCGTGTAATCTTATTTTCATTTTGCAGGCTGGTTCTCTTCCGGCTCTCCCAGCGTTATAGCAATAGAAGCAAAGAACAACACAAACACATTTACAATCAGGATTATAAATTCAAACCGGTCATCTGCAAAAGCCTTGCTACTGGTGGCTATCATCCGGTAAATGGTATAGCCAAGGCCTGCGGCCAAAATAATAAAGGCAATAATTTTGGAAACTTTATTTGGTGTCTTCCACGCTTTTTTACCTATCCAGATGTAAGCCGCTATTGAAAACCCATACGGCAAAATGAACATGAATATTCTGAAGATAGTATCCATAAAAAAGAGGTCAATTAGATTAGGCAGCAGGTGTATTTAAAGTATTCCAAAGAAGGTCTTTCAACTCCTGTATGTTTTTATTGGCGGCCGATGAAATAAAAATATGTGGCACCTCTTTCGGTAATTCTTTTTCAATGTCTTTTATCAATTCATCATCCAGCATATCGCTTTTAGAAATAGCGATAATGAATTGCTTGTGCATCAACTCAGGGTTATATTCTTCCAGTTCATTTTTTAATATTTCAAACTCTTTTTTATGATCCTTGCTGTCGGCAGGAATCAGAAATAGTAAAATGGAATTGCGTTCTATATGCCGCAAAAAGCGATGTCCTAAGCCTTTTCCTTCAGCAGCGCCTTCAATAATACCGGGCAGATCAGCAATGCAAAAGCTCTTGGCATCGCGGTATTCTACTATACCTAAGTTTGGTGTAAGTGTTGTAAAAGCATAGTTGGCAATCTTTGGTTTAGCAGCCGTCATTACACTAAGCAGGGTTGATTTGCCTGCATTTGGAAACCCCACTAAACCAACATCGGCCAGCACTTTTAATTCTAAAACTTTCCAGCCTTCTTTTCCTGGCAAACCCGGTTGCGAATGCTCAGGCGCCTGGTTGGTAGGCGTTTTGAAATTAGTGTTGCCTAAGCCTCCTTTACCACCGGGCAGCCAGATGATCTCTTCGCCGTCATGTAAAACTTCTGCTTCCTTTTCGCCTGTTTCTTCATCGCGTACAATGGTACCTAACGGAACCTGCAGTATAACATCTTTCCCATCCTTTCCGGTTTGGTTATTATCCCGTCCACGGTCGCCGTCTTCGGCCAATACATTTTTATGGTAGCGTAAATGCAATAATGTCCACAGGTTGCTGGCGCCTTTTAAAATAATGTGGCCGCCACGTCCGCCATCGCCACCATCAGGCCCGCCGTAAGCGGTTAACTTATCTCTTCTAAAATGTTTTATACCGGCGCCGCCATGACCGCTTTTACAAAAAACACGTATCTGGTCAACAAAATTACTCTTCTCCAAAAGGGATTATTTTTGCCGCAAAGATAACAGTACACCCTCCCAATTATTCGTTATGAAAATCTACTTACTCTTTGCTTTGGCAGCGTCGACAGGAGCAATACAAAAATGCGGCAAAACGGCTACTGCCGGGATACCATCCTGTATTCAACAAAGGATTGATTCTATAAAAGCGCAGCCGAAATGGAACCCACCGGCAACCGTGTATGAATATCTTTATAACGGAAAAACTGTATATGGTTTTAGTGCTGATTGCTGCGACCAGTATAATACCGTTTATGATGAGAACTGTAATTACATCTGTGCGCCCAGCGGTGGCTTTACTGGCAGGGGCGATGGCAAGTGCAGCGATTTTGCGCAGGAGGCTAAAGAGGTGAAACTGGTTTGGAAAGATGACAGATAAAAAAAGCGTCTCAGATTTGAGACGCTTCATGAGAGGTTTTGGCCGTGTTTATTGTACAACAACTTTTTGTGTAAAGACAGATTGTTTTTTGAGGTCATACACTTTTACCATATACACACCTTTTGAATTGCTTTCTTTTAAAGGCAGCGACTGAACTTGACTTTCATTATTGATGTTGATTTTCCGCTGCATGATGCTGCGGCCCACTACATCAGTCAGTTCAATGGTATAGTCGCCCTGTGGCACTTTGTTGAATTGAACCGAAATACGACTGCTGGTAACCGGGTTTGGATAAACGGCAATGAGCTTAGAGAACTTTTCTTCCGGACGGGCGATAGTAGCAATTTCCGTGGTCTTATTTTTTGAAGTAGATAAGAAATTGCTGTTGGCTAAATCGGAACTGCGAAAAACGCTGGCAGCACCCGCAAATGAAGTGGCCGTCCAGTCTTTTACATTAACAGAGTAGTACGATTTTCCATCAACCGCACTGCTTACTAACAAAGCCCCATCACCATCTACAACAGCACCATTTACCGTAAAATTGGCTGGCAGGTTTTTGATAGCGCCTAAGTGGGTAGCTACTTTATTTTCTACATTCACTTTAAATACATTGTTTCTTGCTGAAATGATATAGAAGTTTCCCGCATCATCGGCAATCATATCGCCACCAAAAGAACTGCAACGGTTGTGTACAGAAATGCCGTTGTTGGCCGGATCGTCAACCAGGGTTCCTAACTGCTCGATCTTTGGTTTTTTCCCGGTTGAAAATTTTACGAAAGATGTTCCATCATTATTAATTGCATAACCGTTTCCATCAGGTGCAATCACCATGCGGGTAATGATTTTAGCTTCATCATTATGCATATCACCCAAACCTGTTAAAGGCTGACCGGTTACGTAATATACTTTCATTGTTTTTAAATCAATGTAGCGCAACTGGTCGGCGAACATAGGTGTGAAGTACAGGCGGTTATGACTTTTATCAAAGGCAGCAGCAGCAACGCCGGTGCTGAATGGAGTTTGCAAAAGCGTACCCCATTTTGCATCGGGTTGTAACGCTAATCCTTTTTTTGTGGAAGCGTCGTACACAGTGAGTTTTGCATCAGTACCATTCAAAAGCACATCACTATATTGACCTGTTTGCAGATCTAATTTGCGTAAGGCGTTCCAGCTTGAACCTTCTTTGGTAAGATCGGTGATGGCATAAGCGAAATGATCATTCTGTGCGTAGAGATTAGCGGAAGCAACAAGGGCTATGGCTGCAATAAAAATGGCAGAAGGCGAGGGTAAAGCTTTTCTCATATTCTTTTGATTTATCGGTTTATTTGGGAACATTAAATTACACCAATTTTTTTCTGCTCAAAACAGAAATTTTTGTAGCTGCACTCAATTCCTTTTCAGAGGCGCATAGTTGCTTATAAAAATTGGAGTTTGAGGCGTTTCTTCCTGCAAAGGTTCGCAAGGCAATAAGGTATCGAAACATTGTTGCGGCAACTGCTGATAAAGCCTTGTGCCTTCTGTTTTCCAGGCTATCATATCATCAGTTACTTGTTTTATAATTTTAGAAGGATTACCAACAACAAGGGAACGTGGTGGAATGTTTTCTCCCTGTTTGATAAAGCATAAAGCGCCAACAATACATTCATCACCGAGGTCCACTTCATCCATAATCACTGCGTTCATTCCTATCAAACAATTGCGGCCAATAGTAGCCCCATGAATGATAGCTCCATGACCAACGTGTGCACCTGCTTTTAATAAAACGGTTACACCGGGAAACATGTGAACTGTGCAATTCTCCTGCACGTTACAGCCATCTTCAATAATGATCTTTCCCCAATCTCCACGCAGTGCGCAGCCCGGACCGATATAGACATCTTTACCTATTACAACGTTACCTGTGACCGTTGCCTGCGGATGTATGAATGATGATGGATGGACAACTGGTTTGATGCCGTTGAATTGATAGAAGGCCATGATGCGATTTTAGCACAAACCTATGAGGTTTTGGCAGAGGCATTAAATTATAATAGGCTGGCGAAACCTCATAGTTTTATAAGAATGCGTCAAAAGAATTAAAGGTTTTTGCGGAGAGTTGCGTTTGCTGATATTCTTAATTAAATTAAGTTATGCAAGATTATCATATCCCGCTTTATCCAGGTGGCTTGTACCATATTTTAAACCGGGCTAATGGTGATGAAAAGATTTTCAAAGAAGAACAAAACTATTTTTATTTTCTTACCAAATACCGGCAACATATTGGGCCGGTTGCCAATACCCTCGCATGGTGCCTGCTGCCGAACCATTACCATTTTCTGGTACGCATTAAACCTGCTGAAACAATTAGTGAAAGATTTGAAGTAAAGAAAAAGAAAAAGCCTGAAGATGATACGTTGTTACCTGGATTTATCGTGCAACAGTTTTCTAACTGGCAGAACGGCTATGCAAAAGCAGTTAATAAAATGTATCGCAGACGGGGAAGTTTGTTTATGGATTATATCCGCCGGGTTGAAATTGATAAGGACATGCAGTTTGGGAATACTGTTTTTTACATCCATAAAAATCCGGTGCATCATGGCTTTGGAATAAATATTGGTGGCTGGCCGTGGAGTTCTTATAAAGAATACGTCACTAAGCAATTTGGTCTGGTTGATAGCAAAGAAGTGATAGAGTGGTTTGGAACAATGGAAAATTTCCTTCAATTTCATCAGCAGCCGATCTTGAGAACATAAACTCTTGCTAAACCTATAAGGTTTCGGAAAGCTCTTTAAACTATAACGACTCCTTAAAAACCTGATAGGTTTTAATCCGTCCTCCAAAACCTCATACGTTTGGGCAGCAATCAAAACCCCTGCTTATTCTTAAACGTCTTTGTTTCTTCATCCCAGCCC
The DNA here is from genome assembly GCA_028288675.1 of Flavisolibacter sp. Classification (GTDB taxonomy): domain Bacteria; phylum Bacteroidota; class Bacteroidia; order Chitinophagales; family Chitinophagaceae; genus Flavisolibacter. The sequence continues at coordinate 12,222 of JAQBNG010000224.1, forward strand.
AATTGCTGCAGCATAAAAGAAAACTTTTGTGCAGTAAGTTTTTGCCGCGCAAAGCGACCACTTTCGCCACCATGGCCGGCACCCATATTTACTTTAAATAAAACCGGATTGCTGCCGGTGTTATTCTCTCTTATTTTAGCCACCCACTTAGCCGGAGAAAAATAAGGAACCTGTGTATCATTCAAGCCACCGGTGGCAAATATGGCCGGGTAGTTAGCCGGCTTTATATTATCCTGCGGCGACCAGCTTTTCATGTAGTCATAATGCTCTTTTTTATTCGGGTCGCCCCACTGGTCGTATTCTAATGTGGTTAATGGGAGATCAGCATTATACATATCGGTTATCACATCCATCCATGGCACTTCGGCAATAATACCTTTAAATAGATCCGGTCGCATGTTGGTAATAGCACCCATCAGCATACCGCCGGCACTAACACCATTGGCAAATAATCTATCCGGCGACGTGTACTTTTCATTCACTAAATTCTGCGCAGCATCTACAAAGTCAATAAAAGTGTTTTTCTTTTTCAGAATACGGCCTTCTTCAAACCAATCGCGGCCCATTTCCTGGCCGCCGCGAACGTGGGCAATTGCATAGATAACTCCACGATCTAATAAGCTGATTACAGAAGAAGAGAAATAAGGATCCGAGTTGGCACCATAAGAACCGTAAGCATATAGCCATAGAGGATTGCTACCATCTTTTTTAAACTTGTCCTTACGATACACAATGGAAATGGGAACTTTAGTACCATCGCCTGATGTACTCCAGATG
>JAQBNG010000247.1 GCA_028288675.1 Flavisolibacter sp.
AAAAGAAAGGCGTCAACTGGAGCACGGCAAAACTGGTAACCTACACAACAGATACTACCAGTGATGTAACCCCTGAAATGGAAATGTTTAAGTCATCAGGAATTAAAAACCTGAAAGGGGTAATTGATTTTACCGCTGGCGATTCTGCTTATCAAATGTCTTTTGATAAGCTGATTTATATACCTGCTGAAAGTGGCTGGTTTGGCGGTGAGTTTGAGCAGGTGGTTCGTAAGGGCGAACCATTTATGCATGATGAAGAGGTAAGTAGTGAACAGTTGCGGGAAATTGAAAAAGGCTTGAAACCGACAACTGACACCAAACCACCCGCAAAAACAAAAGCGGAAGCAAAAACCAAAAGCAAAGCACCTCCATCAACAAAACCAATCAGAACATCACCAACGGGAATAAAATCAACAAAGCCGGTCGGCAAGCCAACAACTAAATCTTAACCCGTTGCGGATTAGAACTTACAAATTGCTCCCAGCTAACCTTGGGAGCTTTTTTTATAGATGATGTTTTTGCATCTGCCACCGGCATTAAAACCTTGCTTCCAAAATGGTGGCAAACTGCCACTGCCAGCGCATCCGTCGCATCAAAATATTTTGGCTTTTCCGGCAAGCCGGTAATGCGTTGCAGCATCATCCACACCTGCTCCTTATCGGCATTGCCTTTCCCCGTAATAGATTGCTTTATTTTTTTCGGCGAGTATTCAGTAACCGGGATTCCTTTTTCCATAGCGGCGGCAATAGCCACACCCTGCGCCCTTCCCAGTTTCAGCATACTTTGCACATTCTTGCCAAAGAACGGCGCTTCAATAGCAAATTCGTTTGGCGAAAACGTTTCCATTAACTCGATAACCTTCTGATGAATTTTTTGAAGCCGGTAATAATGATCCTTGGTGGCGGCGAGTTTTAATACATCCATTTCACGGATGGTGATAACATTGTTGAGTACTTCTATGACGCTGTATCCCATGATAATGGTTCCGGGGTCAATTCCTAATATGATGATTGGCTTTTGCAAGGAGTGATTATTTTTACCGCGATGCGTGTGCCCAAAACTATCAAATTTTTTTTCAATTATCTTTTAGGCCCGTTGCTATTCGTTGGATTGTCTTTTTCCATCTTTGGGCAAATACGTAACCAGCCTCACTTAGGGCAGTCGTGGGAAGAAATAAAAAGTTCATTTCTTTCATATAAAATTGGTTACCTCCTTTTCGCAGTACTGCTCATCTTTATAAACTGGGGCCTGGAAGCCTGGAAATGGAAACTGTTGGTAAGCACCGTGCGGCCTATAAAATTTTTTACCGCTTATAAAGCAGTGCTTTCCGGGGTTGCGTTTTCAGTTTCCCTGCCTAACCGTGTTGGTGAATACATTGGCCGCATGATGTATCAGCCCGAAGGAGGACGGCTAAAAACTATTTCGCTGGCTATTGTTGGGAGCATAGCCCAACTGTTAGCCACCTTATTATTCGGCATTATAGGTTTAGGCTTTTTAAAAAAAGAAATACTGATCGCTTATCCGCAAGCCGTTATCTGGTTTCAGTTTGCTTTTTATGGGTTGCTGTTTATTTTCGGCTTGTTGCTCCTCTTCTATTTTAAGGTCAGCGCTGTGGTAATATTTTTTAGCCGGTGGCTGCGCAGTCACCGTTACTTATACCTGGTAGAATCGCTGCAAAATTTTAACGCCGCTTTTTTATTAAAAATCTTTCTTTTATCGTCCATACGGTACGGTGTCTTTCTTTTGCAATACATCGCTGTATTTTATTTATTTCATGTTGAGGTATCTGCAATAATTATTATGAATGTGATGAGCGTGGTGTTTTTATCCTTAGCTGTTATCCCATCAATAGCGCTGCTGGAAGTGGGTTTACGGGGACAGGTAAGCCTGAGGTTAATGGGATTGTTTAGCGCTAACAGTTTGGGTATAGGATTAACTTCTGTTACTATCTGGGCTATCAATCTTATACTACCGGCGCTTATTGGTACGTTGTTTTTAGTAAATATTAAACTGCTTTCGAAAAATGATTAAAACTCTTTTGGCCATTTTATTAGGTGGCCTATTTGTAGGTGTAGGCACCACTACTAAAACACAGGCGCCAACGGCTGAAATTTGCGGCGCCAGGAATTATACAACGCAGGCTGGCGAACAAATTAATTATACGGTTTATTACTCTGTGATGGGGATTTACGCTAATGCCGGCGATGCCACTTTTATTAATTCAGTTGAAAAGCTTAATGGCCGGCCGGTGTATCATATCACTGCAGATGGCAAATCAAATTCCTCTTACGACTGGATATTTAAAGTGCGGGATAAGTACGAAACCTATATTGATACGGCTACTATGGAGCCTTTAAAGTTTGTACGAAATGTAAGCGAGGGAAAACATAAGCATTACGAGAACATCACGTTCAACCATAATGCAAAAACGGCTGTTACAAGCGAGGGTGTATATAAGATTCCAGACTGCATCCAGGATGTGATCAGTGCAGTGTATTGTGCCCGCAACATCAACTTCAATAACTTTAAAAAAGACGACAAAATCCCCTTTAAGATGTTTTTAGATAACGAGGTGTATGATATGTACATCCGCTATCTTGGAAAAGAGGATATAAAAACAAAGTTTGGAAAATTTAAAGCTTTCAAGTTTAAACCCCTGCTTGTAAAAGGAACCATTTTTGAAGGTGGTGAAAAAATGACGGTATGGGTAAGCGATGATCCGAACCATATTCCATTGCGTATTGAAAGCCCGATAGCAGTAGGAAGTGTAAAGGTGGATATGATGGGTTATGCGGGGTTGAAATACCCGCTTTCGAGTTTGAAGAAATAAATGGCGATGGTCAGATAATTTGGTTTCTGCTGCTAATTTTTGATTTTATACTTCAGATAATTTGAACATATTATTGGCCCTTATACCCTTTTCCGTTTGCTGCAAATCGCAGCATTCAATCTTCGCATCGTGTTCAAAAAATAAAATGTAATTCTTCTCTGCTGCTTCGCTTAAAAAACTTTTCTTTTCATTTAAAGTAGTAAGCGGGAACATATCATAAGCCATCACGTACGGAATAGGGATATGTCCTGCGCTTGGTAAAAGATCAGCCATGAATACGATAATTTTATCATCATATTTTATTTGCGGCAACATCATGGCGCTTGTATGGCCCTCTACAAAACGCAAAGAAATGTTTGCAGAGAACTCCTGTTCAGGCAGCGGCTTTGAAGCATCCCAATCAACATTAGGCGTTGGTATAAATTTCAATTGTCCGCTTTCTTTAATTGGTAAAATATTCTCTTTTAAAAAACTTGCTTTCTCTCTGTCGTTAGGCTTTGTAGCCCACTCCCAGTGCTCTTCATTACTCCAATAAATTGCGTTTTTAAAGGCAGGCAAAAGCTTCTCACCTTCCTTAACTATGGAGCCTCCGCAATGATCAAAATGCAAATGTGTAAGGATAACGTCGGTAATATCATCGCAATGAAATCCATGCTGTGCCAAGGATTTATCCAATGTATCATCGCCATGCAAATAATAATGGCTGAAGAATTTAGCATCCTGCTTATCACCAATGCCATTATCAATGAGGATAAGTTTATCTCCATCCTCTATCAACAAACAGCGCATCGCCCAGGAGCATAAATTAGCTTCATCTGCAGGGTTGATCTTATTCCAAATACTCTTGGGCACTACGCCAAACATAGCGCCGCCATCTAATTTAAAATAACCGGTGTTGATTGAATAAAGTTTCATTGTACTGAACTTAATTTATTTTGTTTATACAAGGCAGAAATTAAAAGGATTAATCCAAGCGTAAAGAAGATAATTAAAGAAAGTACAGAATTACGCATGTCATTCGTCAGTTCTTCTATAAAGCCAAAAGCGGTTAAACCAATAACAATGGCAACTTTTTCTGTTACATCAAAAAAGCTAAAGAAGGAGGTGGTGTCTTCCGTTACCGGCATTAGTTTGGAATACGTAGAGCGGCTTAATGCCTGTACGCCGCCCATCACCAAACCCACGGCCACTGCCAATGCATAAAAATGATATTCGCTTGTCATTAAGTAGGCGGCGATGCAGATAATGATCCAGAAAAGCACAACGCCAATCAACACTTTTAAATTACCATAAATGCTGGATAGCTTAGCCATTAAATGCGCACCGGCAATAGCCACTATCTGGATCAATACAATTGTTATAATCAGCTTTGTTGAGGGCAGGTTAAACACCTTACTTCCAAAGTTGGTAGCGGCCAGCATAACCGTTTGCACACCCATGTTGTAGAAAAAGAAGGCAAAAAGGAAACGCTTCAATACAGGCATCTTCATTAGTTGGGTGAACACTTTCCGCAGCTCCCGAAAACCGCCGGTGATGAAGTTTTTTCTTTCTGTATTAGTTGTACGCATCGCATTGCCAACCGGCAAATACTTGAATGGAATTTGTGCAAAGCCAATCCACCATAAGCCCACTAATAAAAAGGTTAAACGCACCGCATCGCCTTCACTGCTTAAGAAAGGAATCTTTTCCCAAAAAAGAACAAGCAGAAATCCTACTATCTGCATGATAACGCTACCAATGTAGCCATAAGTAAATCCTTTGGCGCTGATGCTGTCCCTGTCTTCTTCCGCGGCAATTTCGGGTAAGTAAGAATTATAAAAAACAAGGCTGGCATAAAATCCAAAAGCGGCCACCATCATACAGATAATGCCAAGAGAAAAAGTCTCCGGCTTAAAAAAATAAAGACCGCTGCAAGCTAACGCACCAACAGTGCAAAAGAATTGCATGAAGCGCTTTTTGTTTCCTTTATAATCGGCAACGGATGAGAGTATGGGAAGCAAAATGGCTACCAGTAAATACGTAGCGGCCAGCGCATAACTATAAAGTGCTGTATTTACATACGTTCTGCCTAAGAAGTTTACACTGCCGTTGAAAGGTTCCGCCTTTGTCATTTCGGTATAATAAACCGGGAAGAACGTGGTTGTAATAACCAGGTTGTACACGCTGTTCGACCAGTCGTACATAGCCCAGGCATTAATGATCTTTTTTGGAGCTGTCTGCATGTTGGTTTTGTTGCCTTGCAAATACAAAGCGAATAAGTAAATATAAAAAAGACATCTCAGCAGGGATGTCTTTTTATTAAGATTATAAAGTTGTAGTAAACGGCAGTTATTCTAATTCAGTTAATGCTGATTATTCTATTTTAAATAACCTAACAAAACTAAAATAAGAAGAATGGTTCCGGCAATGATGCGGTACCAGCCAAACATTCTAAACCCATGTCTTTGCAGGTAGGAAATAAAAAACTTTATGGCGATCAGCGCCACAATAAAGGCCACTACATTGCCAACAATAAATGCCTGTGTGTTTTGCGAGGTTTCCAAAATCAGTTCATAGCCTTTTTTGGTTGCAGCGCCTTCACCCCATTTTTTTAGAAAAAGAGAATACGCCGATGCAGCCACCATAGTTGGAACGGCAAGGAAAAAGGAAAATTCTGCTGCGAAATTGCGGCTAAGTTTCTGTTGCATACCACCGATTATAGAAGCAGCGCTACGGCTTACGCCTGGGATCATAGCCAATACTTGCCAGCAACCAATAATGAGCGATTTTTTAAAACTTAATTTCTCATCGGCTTCAATCAATTCAGCGCTGGTTACCTCGGTTGCTAAAATATCAGATGTCTTTTGCGAGGCGTGGTTAAACCAGCCATCAATAAAAAGCAGCACAATACCACCTAACACCATACTTGTTGCAACAATAGTTGTGCTGCCAAGCATTTCATCAATCTGGTCGTTAAATAAAAAACCAAAGACCAAGGCAGGAATTACACCAACCATTAGTTTGGCATAGAACTCCCATTTAGTAAACTGAAAAAACTTTTTCCAATAGAGAATAACCACAGCGAGAATTGCACCGAGCTGAATAGCTACTTCGAATAGTTTGGTAAAATCATTATCGCCTATTCCTAAAGCTGATGAAGTGATAACCATGTGGCCGGTTGAGGAAATGGGCAGAAATTCAGTAAGCCCTTCAACTATGGCGATGATGATAGCCTCTATAATACTCATTATACAGAAGCCTCAGCGGTTTTTGGTTGGCGAAAAATGGCGTAAATCTCAATGACTAACCCAATTAAAATAATGATGGGTGCAATGGTAATGCGACGGGTGCTGTACACTTCATCTTTATTAAATACATTGGGATCATCGCTATGACCACCGGCCATTAAAATAAAGCCCAGAATTAATACGGCTACACCGATCAGCATCCATTTAAAATTTTCCTTTCCGAATAATTTTCCGGCTTCCGCTCTTTTAGCAGTGGCAGAAGGTATTGCTGTTTTTATTTGTGTCGTTGGCCTTGTTGCTTTCATATATATCTAAACTTAAGTGAGGCAAAATAAGGAAAAGTTCTGGTTAGGAGTTTGGGGTTTAGAGTTTGGAGTTCTTTAAAGCAAAAAACAAAGCATTTATGTGCAGTTCTGTTACTGGAAAGTTGTTAGTCATAACATGACAACATTAAACACTAAACTCCAAACCCCAAACTCCTAACCCTTATCTAATAAAGTTCATCCAGCTTCATGCGCAGGTATTTAAGCACACTGCGGTAGGTGCTGAAAAGAGTAATGGAAATTCCAATGATCAAAAGAATAAAAAACAGTAACACCAAACGCCCATTATCGTGCAGTAAGGCCAGGTCGGGAAAATAACCTTGTGCTACTAAAATAACCACATAGACCAGTGCAATAGCGATAGCCGCACTTACCGCGCCGTTGATAATGGCTCTTACGTTCAAAGGCTTGGCAATAAACCAGCGGGTGGCGCCTACCATTTGCATGGTTTTTATAATAAAGCGGTTGCTGAACATAGCCAGCCGGATGGTATTATCAATAAGAAAAATAACAGAGATGGCGATCACCAGCGCCACCACCAGTAATCCGATGCTCAGCTTGCGAATGTTTTCGTTAAGGTTGGATACGACCGCTTCGGGGTAACTAACCTCGGAGATATACACATTTTGCTTCAGGTCGGCTTCAATGGCCTTCAGCGAATCCAATTGCACATACTCATTTTTCAAGTGAAAGTAAACGGCATTAGGCAGAGGATTCGCGTCCAGTATACGTTCCCAGCTATTATTGCCCTGTTCCAGGTAAATCTTTTTGGCTTCTTCCTTATCTACAAACTTGTAGTCTTTAACGTAGGGCTTAGTGCTTACCGTTTGCAATAAAACCGTGCTGTCTTTAGCAGTTACATCGCCGCGAAGAAAGGCACGTACTTCAACATTGCCTTTTAAATAATCGCCTAATTTATTAGCGTTAATTAATAACCAGCCTACCAAACCAAGCAAAAACAAAACCAGCGTTACGCCGATGATGCTCATTATGTATGATGGTTTTCCACGCTTAGACGAAGCTTTTCCGATTTGTGCCATGCAAGAGATTTATTTACAAGTTGACAAAAATAAAGGTTTGGTGTTAAGCATTAAGGTTGTGCAACGGCAATTAGAAAGATTAAACAGTTGAAACAATTATTTTTGCCCCTCCCTAACGGTTGCCTGCTTTGGAATATTGTTGCTGAATTGTGGCGTGAACAGCCTTAGCAAAAAATTAAGAGGTACATAAAGCTGAATGATTTTATTTAGCCGGCTCTAGTATTTCATAGCATTGGCTCTTGCAATCTTTAATTTGTTCTATTTTATTCTTCCAGTGGAAGAATAAAATAGAATCACTCTTGTACGGCAACAATTCTGTTCGGCATTATCTGAACCGGGATGCGCAGGATGATTGGGATATATGGGATATGAAATATTATCCTATGCATCCTATTACTTCTCATAAATCCCGGTTCAGATACTGGTCAGTAGAAATACAAAGAGTAAAAGAGGGCCTTTCCCTCGTCAGGATAAACTGTGCAACGGAAGCTTAATAGATAGATGAACCCCTGGTTCACAAAAAATAAGAACGATAAACGATATACATTTTCATGGAGTACAATTTTAGAGAGATAGAAAAAAAGTGGCAGCAGAAATGGATTGATGATGGCGCCTATAAAGTGTCCAACAATTTGGATAAGCCAAAGTATTATGTGTTGGATATGTTCCCGTACCCAAGTGGCGCGGGGCTGCATGTGGGCCATCCGCTGGGTTATATTGCTTCGGATATAATTGCCCGCTATAAACGCCTGAAAGGTTTTAATGTATTGCACCCGATGGGCTATGACGCCTTTGGTTTGCCTGCCGAACAATATGCGATTGAACATGGTGTGCATCCCGCAGAAAGTACAGCAAAAAATATTGCAACTTTCCGCAGCCAGTTAGATAAGATTGGTTTTAGTTATGATTGGAGCAGGGAGGTCAATACATCTAATCCTAAATATTATAAGTGGACACAGTGGATATTTCTTCAATTGTTTAAAAGCTGGTATAACAGAAAGACAAATAAAACGGAGCACATTGACACACTCATAAAAATATTTGAAGAGGAAGGAAACTTCAATCATTCAATTCCGAATACGCAGTTTCAAATTCCCGATTACCCACATGTAACCTTCACCGCTGAAGCCTGGAAAAGTTTTCCCGAAAAAACGCAGCAGGCTATCCTGATGGAATACCGTGTTGCCTATTGTGGGTATGGCGAAGTAAACTGGTGCGAAGCATTGGGAACCGTATTAGCTAATGATGAAGTAGTAAATGGTGTAAGCGAACGTGGCGGCTACCCTGTGGAGAAGAAAAGATTGCGTCAATGGTATTTAAGAATTACGGAGTATGCAGACAGGTTGCTGCAAGGCTTGGGAACAGTGGATTTTAGCGAGGCAATGAAGGACATGCAGAGTAATTGGATTGGGAAGAGTTCGGGTGCAGAGATTGATTTTTCGATCAGCCGCCTCACCCCCGACCCCTCTCCTCGCGGAGAGGGGAGCGAAGACTCCGAAATTTTGAGAGTCGCTGATAATAGCGAGAAAGAGAGTGGACATTATTTTAAGACGACGGATAAAACAACATGGAAAACATCGAAGGAATTCGGCAGGGAGAACAGGAAACATTCTACTGAAGCAGAAGATTTGTTATGGCAGCAGTTGCGAAATAACCAATTGGGCAGTAAGGTCAGAAGGCAACATTCGATCAGGGGATATATTGTTGATTTTGCTTTCCTGGAAGCCGATTTGGTTATAGAAATAGATGGCGGATATCATAACGAACTTGAACAACAAAGTGCCGACACTGCAAGGCAACTTTACCTGGAGCAGATCGGCTACACTGTTATACGCTTTACAAATGATGAAGTCATTAATCAAATTGAAGATGTTCTTCAAAAGATAAAAACCCACATTGCCCAAGCTAAGGAAAGGCAAAAAGTTTCGGACACCGCTCCCCTTCTCCGCGAGGAGAAGGGGTCGGGGGATGAGGCGGTTCTTCGAGTTTACACTACCAGGCCCGACAC
>JAQBNG010000045.1 GCA_028288675.1 Flavisolibacter sp.
AGTGGTATGTAAGAAATTTTTTTATCCTGCATTGTCATAGGCTGCTTTCAGCCACTCAATAACTTCCTTGTCAATATCTTTTATGTCTGCCAGGTTGATTTTATGTGAACACATGGCATTTGCTGAACTGATTCCCTCCAACTTCCCTTTTGAGTCTTGTCCCTTTAAATTAAATCCAATTTCAAATCTTGTTTTTGTTGCGGGTTGTAAAATGGCAAATTGCTTTTTTCTGCGTAAGCTTACGTAAGCATTTTTAGGAGCAATCTCAAAGTCGTTTCCGAATTTTTGTATTTCGCTTATCAACTTGTCGTAAAGAGGTTTGAAATGTTCTTTGCCTTCGTACTGTTTTACTATCAGGTCATCTTGATTTTCGGCTGAACCTGCGTCAGATCCTTTGGTTTTGTGTGCGATAAGATTTGCAAATCCATGGGTTAGGGCATGTTGATCTTTTAAAAACTTAATTATTTCACCATGTTTTAAAAGTTTCTCCTTGTTTACAATGTTGATCCACTGCTCTAATGTTTTACCTGTGTTCTTTTGCAGGTTATCAATCATTGTTTGGGTTCCCTTGTCCATAGTAAATTGTTTAAGTGGTAGCTTGTAGCTATGTCAGTTGGCCAAATGATCGGTTATAATAAAATATACCAATGCTTGCTTTTTTCACAATTGTAAATGAATGGCTATAGCGAAATCGGTTACATGCCTAATAGAATTACAAAGTGTACAAGAGTGCGACGCAACAATGCTTAATAGTAGTACCTCTGCTTAGTACATAAAACTACTTCAACCCTTTCATCCAATCCACTAACCTATCCATCCATGTTTCCAAATATCCTTTGCCAAGTCCCATTCCAAAACCATGACCACCCTTTGGATAAATATGCATTTCAACAGAGACGTTTTTATCTTTCAATGCCTGGTAAAAGAGCAAACTATTTTCTACCGGTACGGATTTATCGTCGGTTGCATGAACCAAAAAGGCGGGCGGTGTTTCGCTGCTTACCTGCAGCTCATTGGAGTATAATTTCGCAAGGCTGCTATCGGGTTTTGGACCAATTAAATTATTCCTTGAGCCTGCATGCATAATTGGCTTGCTCATAGAGATAACCGGGTAAACCAGCACCATAAAATCGGGGCGGGAACTTTGCCGCTCAACACTATCTGTTGCAGTAGCATCGCCGCTATCGAAATGAGTTCCTAATGTGGAGGCCAGGTGCCCGCCGGCAGAAAAACCCATAATGCCAATGGCATCTTTTTTAATGTTCCATTTAATTGCATTAGCACGAACAATTCTCATTGCTCTCTTTGCATCCATAAGCGGCGAAAGATGTGGCGTGATATTACTCTTTGAGTTGGGCAACCGCGATTTTAAAACAATGGCCGCAATGCCTTTGGCTACAAGGAATCCTGCGGCATCGGTGCCTTCCCAATTATAAGATAAGTAGGTATAGCCTCCACCCGGACAAATAATGACCGCTTGCCCGGTAGCTGTTTTTTTTGATGGCAGGTATACCGTCATTTCCGGTGTTTGTACAAGGCTTACTCTAATGATGTCAGCGCTTTCAATCTTTTCTTTTTCACCGCTGGCCTTATAATTAGGCACCTTGCCTTCAGGCCATAACGGAAGTGTGATTTGTGCGTTCATAGATTGATGTAAAAAGATACAAAAGAGTAGATAGCCAATTTGTTTCATAAAGTAAAAGTTAAGCAACGTTAAAACATTGGAGTCGAAGATAGCTTACAATTACAATTGCTTTCAATTTCAGGATGCAGCAGGATAGTAAGCAATAGAGTAGTGCTAAATTTCGCATTCATTGATTGTTTGCTATGAAGTTCAACATTGTACGATACTGTATTTTATTATCCGCTTACCTTCTTATCACTACGTGTTTATCCGCGCAGCAACACCTTTCCTGGGCGAAAAATGTCGGTGCAAGAAAAACGCCTTCTTCCAAAAAAGTTTATTGGGTAAATGATTTCGGTGCAACAACTGACAGCACAAAAATTATTACTAAAACCATTCAGCAGGCCATTGACAAATGTGCTAAAGATGGCGGTGGCGTTGTAGCCTTTAAGCCCGGGGTTTACCTAATGGGATCTGTCTTTCTAAAGAGTGGCGTGCACTTAAAAATTGATAAGGGTGTTTTATTAAAAGGCAGTACAAGCTTTGATGATTACCCTGAAATCGACACCCGTATTGCCGGTATAGAAATGCGTTGGCCTGCCGCATTGATCAATGTCATGAATCAAAAAAATGTACAGGTGAGCGGCGAAGGGAAAGTAAATGCGCAAGGCAAATTTTGCTGGGATAAATATTGGGCTATGCGCAAGGAATATGAACCAAAAGGTTTACGCTGGATTGTTGATTATGATGCCAAACGTGTACGTACATTTTTAGTGCAATCATCTTCTGATGTAACTCTTAAAGGACTGACGTTTTCCAATGCCGGTTTCTGGACAGTGCAACTTCTTTACTCCGACCATATTACTGTTGATGGCGTTACCATAAAAAATAACGAAGACGGCAAAGGACCAAGCACCGATGGCATTGACATTGATTCATCAACCTGGGTGCTTGTAGAGAATTGCGACATTGATTGCAACGATGATGATTTTTGTTTAAAGTCTGGTCGTGATGCAGATGGCCTGCGTGTTAACCGCCCTACAGAATATGTAGTGATCCGTAAATGTATTGCACGCAAAGGCGGCGGCTTATTAACGCTCGGCAGCGAAACGTCCGGGGGCATTCGCCATGTGTTAGCAACTGATCTTATTGCTATGGGAACCGGCAACGGCTTTCATATAAAATCCGCTACTACCCGCGGTGGTGTTGTAGAAGACATCCATTTTCAAAATGTTACCATGGATAGTGTAGGCAATGCCTTTATGTACACCATGAACTGGAACCCCACTTACAGCTATTCGTCATTGCCAAAAGGCTATAATTACGACAGCATTCCGGCACATTGGAAGACCCTGTTGCAAAAAGTAGAACCGGCAGAAAAAGGTATTCCGCATTTTAAAGACATTCATGTTTCCAACGTAAAAGTGAGGTATGCACGCAAGGCAATTAACGCAGCAGGGCTGGAGCAATCGCAACTTGAAAATTTTAACTTTCAAAATGTTGAGGTGAACGCGGCTACAGCAGGTGATGTAAGCAATGCGCAAGGTTGGAAGATGAAAGAAGTATCTATCAAGACTGCTGATGGCAGTAAGGTCTCAATCAAGAATTCTAATGCAGTCGGCTTTTAATAATAGATATGAAAAGACTGAGGCTTTCTATTTTATTGCATTCGAATTATTTGCGGTAGCGCAGCAATTGATATTGGTGATAAGAAGTAGATTGTTTTTTATGTAACCGGCGGAAGGAATATCTATTAGGCTTTTGTTGCACAGTTTATGCTGAGGCCACCGAAGTACACTCTTGTACTGAAACAGTTGTATTGAACACTTTGTCTGAACTGGGATGAATGGGAGGTGAGGATAATTGAGATAAAAGAAGGAATAAGATGAATAAAACGAATGGATATACAGATAAAAAAATAGTTCTTTCCTAAAGCCCGAAGGGCTTAAATATGAATAGCCCCGGGTGCAACCCGGGGTAAGGCAACGTTAGGGATTATCACAACCCTGAAGGGGTTGAACATAAGCGACGATGTTCAACCCCTTCAGGGTTGCCGCCAAATATCAACGTTCATGTTCCGCCGGTTTTACCGGCGGCTATTCATATTCAAGCCCTTCAGGCTTATACTTAGAGAAAAAAACTAAACGCCTTTTTAATAAAACCTGGTAATGAAACCGTATAAAAAAATTCTTTGTTTCTCTTTCCTTTTATCAACCTTTTTTGCATCGGCCCAACGCCAAATGGAAAACCTTAGTCGTGGTGTAGTTGCTGTAAGAAACGCAGAAGGCAAAGTATTCGTCAGTTGGCGATTATTGGGTACAGAAGCCGACAACACCCCCTTCAACCTTTATCGCACTTTAGCTAACGCCAAAGCAGAAAAACTAAACAAAGCACCACTACTCAAAGGCACCAATTTCACCGATGATTTAACAGATACGCTTGCCCAGCGTTCTTACTTTGTAAAAACAATTGTCAAAGGAAAAGAAGGTGAAGCCAGCAAGCCATTTACATTAAAACCTGGTACAAGAAATTACTTATCAATCCCCTTACAAACTCCTGGTGGCTATACTCCTAATGATGCAAGTGTTGGCGACCTTGATGGCGATGGGGATTACGAAATTATTATTCACATGGCTGGCCGCGGAAGAGATAATCCATCCAACGGTTTTACGGATCCACCCATCTTTCATGCATACAAATTAGATGGCACATTAATGTGGACTATCAACCTTGGAAAAAACATAAGAGAAGGTGCCCACTATACCCAATTCATCGTTATGGATCTGGATGGTGATGGCAAAGCTGAACTCTCCTGCAAAACCGGTGACGGCACAATAGATGGAAAGGGAAAGGTCATTGGTGATTCATCAAAACATTGGGTTGATAACAACGGTAAAATATTAACGGGGCCGGAATACTTCACTGTCTTCAGCGGACTAACCGGTGAAGCATTGGCCACCGCTGATTACCTCCCTAACCGCAACCCAACCGATGCATGGGGTGGAATTGGCGGCAACGGCGGCAATGATAATAACGGTAATCGTGTTGATCGTTTCTTAGCAGGTGTTGCCTATCTCGATGGCAAATTGCCAAGTGTAATTATGTGCCGTGGCTATTATGGCAGAAGTGTTCTGGCAGCATGGGATTACCGCAATGGCAAGCTTAGTTCCCGCTGGGTATTTGATTCAAAGAACCGCGAGAACCCGTACTCCGGTATGGGCTATCACAGCTTAAGTATTGCCGATGTGGATGCTGATGGAAAAGATGAAGTGGTGTATGGCTCTATGGTAGTTGATGATGATGGGAAAGGATTATTTACTACAGGTCTTCGTCATGGCGATGCCCTGCATGTAACCGACCATGATCCTTCAAGGCCAGGCTTGGAAGTATTTGGTGTGCACGAAATAGAGGAACCAACCAAAGGCCCGGGTGCTGCATTATACGATGCAAAAACAGGCGCTATAATTTGGAAGGGACATGAAGATAAAGATGCCGGCCGTGGCGTAGCCGCTAACATTGATCCAACGAATCCGGGCTCTGAAATGTGGTGGAGCGGTTCGCAGGGATTGTATAATATGAAGGGTGAACGCATTGGTGACAATCCTCCATCAACTAACTTTTTGATCTGGTGGGATGGCGATCTTACAAGAGAATTATTAGATGGCAATCATATTGATAAATACGGTGTTGGCAGAATCTTTACAGCAGAAGGCTGCACGTCCAACAATGGTACAAAATCAACACCGGCATTAAGTGCTGATATACTCGGCGACTGGCGTGAAGAGCTGATTGAAAGAACAACAGACAATAAGGAGCTGCGCATATTTACCACACCTATTCCAACAGAGCATCGCCTTTATACTTTAATGCACGATGCGCAATACCGTTGTGCCATTGCCTGGCAGAACGTTGGCTATAACCAGCCGCCGCATCCAGGTTTTTATGTGGGAGATGATATGAAGAAGCAATCAAAGCCAAATATTGTGTTGACAAAATCCGTTGCTGCAAATAAAGCAACTGCTAAAAAATAAACTTCAAAGTATCAGTATGAAGAAAACAAAATATTTTATCTGCCTATCACTTGCAACGCTTCTTTTAACCAATGTAAGCTTTGCGCAGCGCCAAATGGAAGCACTTGACCGTGGTGTGGTAGCTGTAAGGAATGGCGAAGGAAAAGTATTTGTCAGCTGGCGGTTGTTAGGAACAGAGGCTTCTGATTTGGCATTCAATCTGTATCGCGATCTCAATGGCAAATCAGAAAAATTAAATAAAGCTCCAATCTCTAATGTCACTCATTTTATTGACGCAAATATTGATACCACTAAGCAGGTAAGCTACCTGGTAAAAACTATTGCTAATGGAAAAGAAGGAACAGCGAGTAAGCCATTTCACTTAAAGAGCGGCAACGCTCCTTATTTTTCTGTGCCACTTCAAACACCAATTGGTTATAATGTAAACGATGGCAGCGTTGGCGACCTTGATGGCGATGGTGAATACGAATTTGTTATACACATGACCGGCCGTGGAAAAGATAATAGCCAGGCTGGGCAAACCGATCCGCCAATCTTCCATGCATATAAAATGGATGGCAAATTATTATGGAGCATTAACCTTGGAAAAAACATTCGTGAAGGCGCCCACTACACGCAGTTTATGGTATATGATCTAGACGGCGATGGAAGAGCAGAACTTGCTATGAAAACCGCCGATGGAACAGTTGACGGAAAAGGAAAAGTCATTGGCGATTCCACCAAAGACTGGCGCAATAACAATGGCTATATTTTATCAGGCCCTGAATACCTAACGGTGTTTGACGGCCTTACCGGCGCAGCACTTTCTACTACTGATTTTATTCCTCCACGTCATGGTAAACTGAATCCTACAACAGAGGAATTAAAGGAAGTTTGGGGCGATGGTTACGGCAACCGCATGGATCGTTTTCTTGGTGGTATTGCTTACTTAGATGGTAAAACGCCAAGCTTGATTATGAGTCGTGGTTATTATACCCGTTCAGTGATTGCAGCATGGAATTTCAAGGCTGGCAGGCTTACAAAACAATGGGTGTTTGATAGTGATGATCCATCTCATCCGGATAACCGCGCCTACCGCGGACAAGGCAATCACCAACTCAGTGTTGCCGACGTTGATGGTGATGGCAAAGATGAAATTGTTTTCGGCGCTATGACGATTGATGATAATGGCAAGGGTTTATATTCAACCGGTTTGGGTCATGGCGATGCCTTGCATGTAAGCGACCTGGATCCTTCCCGTCCGGGGTTGGAAGTGTTTGACATACAGGAACGTTTTTCAGATGCAGGGGCTAATTTTAGAGATGCAAAAACAGGCGAAGTGCTTTGGAAAAAAGCGTCTATAAAAGCAGGAGATGATGGTGAAGGTCCCGGCCGCGGGTTGTCGCTTGATGTTGATCCCCGCTATCCTGGTTATGAATGTTGGGTGGCTGGTGCGGGAATCACTGGTATGTTTGATGTAAAAGGGAATAAAATTTCGGAAAGAACACCCAGCGTTAACATGGGTATCTTTTGGGATGGTGATGTGTTGAGCGAAATATTAAATGGTCATGTAATTGATAAATGGAATTATACGGAAAGCAAAACAGAGCCGCTATTAAACACCGGCGACTATGATTGCGTTTCTAATAACGGCACCAAGCGTAACCCTGTTTTATCGGCTGATATTTTAGGCGACTGGAGGGAGGAACTCATCGTTCGCACACGAGATAGTAAGGAGCTTCGCATCTTCAGCACCAGCATTACAACCGATAAAAAGTTTTATACTTTGATGCACGACCCGCAATACCGGTTGAGCATTGCCTGGCAAAACGTGGCATATAATCAGCCGCCTCATACGGGCTTTCATATAGGCGAAGGAATGAAGGCGCCACCGAAACCGAATATTGTGCTGGTGCAGGCGAAAAAGAAAGTTGAGACGGCATTAAAATAATTGTGTAGAATGTATACAGCTTATGTTACCGGCAATAGTATTTCATGGCATCGCCTGTGGAGCCTGTGCTGAGTGCAGCCGAAGCATCTTTCACTTGTACGTTCAGAAGGATAATGAGCAATCAGGCATCTGCGTTAAGAATGTAGCCTGCTGTAACGGATTTCGCTTGTTATGCTGAGGAACGAAGCATCTGTGAACTGTGCCTTAAGAAAGAATGAAACAAGTGTAGCTTTTTTATTGAAGTCGTTTAAAGCCCAGCTCAAAGATCCCTCGTACCTCGGGATGACAAGGGGAGAGGCATTATTTATAGCGTTTAGGTCGATAGTTTGTAAAGTGCTGTATGTTGCCTAATAGAATTACAAAGCGTACAAGAGTGCGACGCAACGAAAGCTAAATAGTAGTGCTAGCCTCTGGTTCATAAAAAACATCAAATAAGAAACGCGTTATGAATAAAAAATGGAACCTGCTTCTCAGTTTACTGGTCGTCTTCTGTTCGTCGTTTGTATTGTTGCAAAACGATAAGCCTACCCTCTACATCATCGGCGATTCCACGGTACGCAACAGCAACAAAGAACAATGGGGCTGGGGAACGTTGATCACTGATTTTTTTGACAGTAACAAGATCGCCATTTCCAACCAGGCGATGGCGGGAAGAAGCACCCGTACATTTATAAAGGAAGGCCGCTGGGATAAGGTGTTATCAACGATGAAAAAAGGTGATTATGTGATGATGCAGTTCGGCCATAACGAAGGCTCAAAACCCGATACTACAAGAGGCGGTTACCGTGGCGTATTAAAAGGCACCGGCGAAGACAGTGTGCAGCTAACATGGCCAAACGGCACATTGGAAACCGTGCATAGTTATGGATGGTATCTTAAAAAGTTCATCAGGGATGCCAAAGCAAAAGGCGCTACACCAATTGTGCTATCTATGATTCCAAGAAATCAGTTTAATGAAGGAAAGGTGCGGCGAGCTGATAAAGATTATGGCAGGTGGGCTAAAGAAGTTGCGGATGCAGAAGGTGTCATATTCATTGACCTGAATGCTATTACCGCCGATAAATATGATGCTTGGGGACCAGAGAAAGTGAAAGAATTCTTCCCCGGCGATCATACGCATACCAATAAAGAAGGTGCAAGGGTAAATGCAGCTTCAGTGGTGGATGGCATCAAACTAAATCCTGCCAATTTATTAAATCAATACCTGCTTAAACAATAAATTATTTTATGAAAAAGATTTCTTCAAAAGCTTTGTTTATCGCTTCATTATTAATTGTCACCGCACTTAGTTCTTTTGTCCTTTTACAAAAAGAAAAACCCGTTTTCTATATCATCGGCGATTCCACTGTTCGCAATGGCGATGGCACCGGGAAAAACCAGCAATGGGGCTGGGGTAGTTTTATGGATGGTTATTTTGACACCACTAAAATTTCCGTTCGTAACCATGCTATCGGTGGCCGAAGCAGTCGGACTTTTATTACAGAAGGCCGTTGGGATAAAATAATGGCCGA
>JAQBNG010000054.1 GCA_028288675.1 Flavisolibacter sp.
TACAAAAAAAGGAAGAATAGAATGCGTAAACTATAGAACCGTTTCGCTGCCAACCAGCAAGAATATTCCGCTGTTTGTAAAAGATAATTTCGGAACTTTTTATTCCAATCTCTATCAACATCAATGGAAAAAAGAAGGTAAGTCGGTTGCAATGCTGGAATATGCCTGGGATGTAAGCCCGAAGAATTTTATGAAGTGCGACCCCTGCGTAGCTACGGCGCCATCACAACAGGACCTGCTGCAGGCGGGTGTTTGGTGGATGGATCCCGAAAAAAGTAACGCAAGTGATATCTACAGTGGCAGTGTTTATTTTACAAGATTGCATGTGCGGTACAACCGTAAATCGTTCCCACAGGACCTGGTGTTTCAAACAACACCAAACACCGACAATTTTCAATCACGGTATATAGTTACGCACCCTGCCACTGGTGATCTAAGTTGCCCGGCAGGAAAAGAATATGTAAAAGGTCTGAAAGAACGCCGGAGCAATGAAATGGAAATGCTGAATTACTTAACAGGAAAAGGATATAACGACTGGGATATGAATGCCGCTGATGGAGAAGTATATGCACCTTCGGAAGCATCTTATCAATCTGTAGCGAAAGCGGTAAATAAAGAAGGAGGAAATAATACAATGTTAGTGGTAACAATAAGTGCTGCAGGTATTTTGATGCTGGCTGGTTTTAGAAAGAAAATTAAATGATAAACGAGTATCAGGCTTTTATTGATAAGCTTTTGAAAGACTATGAAACGTTAGTGGCTACGCCTCATTCATCAACAGGATTACTATGAAATAGTTACTTACTTGTCATCCCGAGGAACGAGGGATCTTATTCAAACTATACAAGCGACCAGTGCAAACAGTTCTGCTCTTTGCACTGGTCGTTTAGAATGCGGTCCATAAATCCCTCCTCTGTCGGGATGACAAACATGAGTGTTTATGATAGCAGCCAGATTGAATGTTTAAAGATTTGCTTTAGGGTTCATCCATCCTTTAACGGGGAAGTATAAGAAAAGACTATTCTGTAAAACTTTGAGGTTAATCTCTGCCAAGACGAGCGATCAACAGGATTACTGAACCTTGAAGAGAGTGACACAACAGGCGATGCTATGAAAAACAAAAGCCGGTTACAAAAGTAAACAGCTTATTGAAGTGCAAACCGTTTTAAAGATTGGGGTTTTACTGCCCCGCTTTGTTACGCAGCAAATATGGTTGTTACAAGATAATATACCTGGAAACCAATGAATGCAAGTATTAAAGACACTATTAAAAAGGAACTGATAGTTTGAAGACCATTGATCTCTTTAGCCGTTGGCTTTGTTATTTGAGGAGTCATACCCGTATAAAGAGATAACCGTGCCTTGTTTTCAAACGCTCCTACATAGAATTATTTACTCTTGAATTCAGCAAGCCATCCGGTACGCTTAATTCACCGGTGTGAGGATCAATTAAACCATTACGTTCGTCTTCAATATTAGTGGCCTGCGTATATACATCGCCGGCAATAGGCCGCTTACGCAATTCATCTTTAAAAGCTTTTATCAGGTGTGTACGTTCATCAGAACCTTTAGGGCCGCCATAGTCGGAAAAGCCAAAGCCGCCCCATTCACTAATGATCAACGGCACTTGTTTGCGAAAGAAAAAAGGGTCGCCAACTACTAATGGAAAAGCAGCAACGCCTTCCATTTTGCCGCCAACAATCTGGTCAAGCATCTCTTGCCATTTGGGCAACTCGGGTGTATATAAATGCGCGGTAAGCAAATCCGATTTTAAACGGCCGGTATAAGAAATGTGTTGCCAGCCATCGTTATCTACCACTAAAAACTGCGGATGCGCAAGTTGCATGTAGTGATATGTGTCAATAATGTATTGTCTTGTTTCTGGGTTGGTGGCAATATCCTGTGCGCCCCAATCTTCATTGTACAAACTCCAGATAACTACCGATGGATGTGTTTCAATTAAGGCTAACATGCGCAACAACTCCTCGCGGTGAAAGCCCCGGCTTCGGTGCGTAGAACTATGCGGAGAAGGTACTTCTACCCAAAGCAAAAGACCTATTTTATCGGCAAGGTTATAAATCCGTGGGTCAACACCAGCGATGTGTATGCGCACTAAATTGCAGCCCAACCTTTTCATGGCATACAAGTGGCTTTTTATTTCTTCGTAAGTGGCAGTGCCGGGCTGGTATAAAATACCATCTAAATAAACCGATTTGTTATTCAAATAAACGCAACAGCCACGGGCTTCAATTTTACGCAAACCAAAATGGGTTTCAATGGTGGCTGCATACCCGCTTTCATCAATCAGCTCCGCCTCCAAAATGTACAGGGCCGGGTTCTCCGGCGACCAATGTTCCGCACCAGGTATTTCCAATACTACCCGTTGTTGCTTTTCACCTGCATCCAGCTTTAATGGAAAATCGTCGGAAGCAATGGGCCCTTTTTCCTTCTGTTTTCGTTTATAAACCTGCAATCGCAAAATGTAATTTCCCGGATCCTGTATGTGGGTAGTGAGGTTAAACCGTACCAGGTTATCTTCTACAATACTAACTACACCCACACGGGAACGAAGACGGTTTCGCTCAACCGATTCAAGCCACACACTACGCACAGCACCCGTGTAAGTTTGGTACCAAATGCCACCACGCTTATATACATGCGATTCTTGCTTGCCCCGTGGAAGATCAGCATCCATGGTATCAGCTATGCGAACAGTAAGGCGGTTTTGTGGCCGTAATATTTGCGGGTTTAACTCGTAAGAAAAAGAAGTGTATTCGCCAATATGCACTTCTTCGCCTTCGATAGTGCGTAATAAAATTCCATTGAGCCACACTCTTGTTTCGTAGCCGCAGGCACCAAAGGTTAATTGTAATAAAGAATGCGGGTTGCCATTTTCGGTTGCTATTTGCGGCAGTGGGAAATCACGTTCGTACCAGGCTACCACTTTATCTTTCCATTGGCTACCGGTCTTGGCCATTTGTGCTTCTATGGAACCGGGCCACTGGGCTGTATCGGTATAATTATGGCCTAAATGCCAGCTATCTAAAATTCCACGATCATTTACATCTAATTCAAACCGCCACTCGCCATCCAATAAAATAACAGAGTTGGTACGTAGTACGGCACGGGGCAGAGGGTTGACAAATTCTTCATCGGCTACGCCTTCTTCCTGGCTGCGGGTAAGACCATAATTGGGATGCAATTTTTCCATGCTTAA